>JAFAFD010000010.1 GCA_023423675.1 Pseudomonadota bacterium
GGCTTCCGGTCTGGACCTCGATGACCCGCATGGGCGGCGACTACGCAGGGCTGCTCGTCCGCATGGCCAACGACGCAGTAGACCTGGCCTGGCTCGCGGCGGGGCTGGTGACGGCGGCGGTCTGGGGGCGCTGAATCCGGCGGCCTGGCCTAGTGGCCGCCGTCGAGCGCCTTCAGTTCGCTTACCAGCGAGGCCGCGGCCTCGGCGCCATCGCCGTACAGCATGCGGGTGTTGTCGGCGTAGAACAGCGCATTCTCGATGCCGGCAAAGCCGGTGCCCTTGCCGCGCTTGATCACCACCACGTTGCGGGCGTTGACCACGTCCAGCACCGGCATGCCGTAGATCGGGCTGGCCGGGTCGGTGCGTGCCACCGGGTTGACCACGTCGTTGGCACCGATCACCAGCACCACGTCGGTGTTGGCGAATTCGGGGTTGATGTCGTCCATGTCGGCGATCAGGTCGTAGGGCACGCCCGCTTCGGCCAGCAGCACGTTCATGTGCCCGGGCATGCGCCCGGCCACCGGGTGGATGGCGAACTTCACCTTCACCCCGCGCTGGCCCAGACGCTGCGCCAGCTCCCAGATCTTGTGCTGGGCCTGGGCCACGGCCATGCCGTAGCCGGGCACGATCACAACGCGCTCGGCGAAGGCCATCATCGCCGCCACGTCGGCCGCTTCGATCGGCTTCTGCGAGCCGGTGATCGCCTGCGCTTCGCCACCGGCGCCAGCGCCGAAGTTGGAGAACAGCACGTTGCTGATCGGCCGGTTCATCGCCTTGGCCATCAGCCGCGTCAGCAGGATGCCGGCCGCGCCGACCATCATGCCGGCGATGATCAGCGCCTCGTTGCCCAGCACGTAGCCTTCGAAGGACACCGCCAGGCCGGTGAACGCGTTGTACAGCGAGATCACCACCGGCATGTCGGCGCCGCCGATGGGCAGCGTCATCAGCACGCCCAGGGCCAGCGCCAGCACGAAGAAGGCGACGATGGACCAGGTGCTGAGCGTGCTGGCGGCGATGATCGCCAGCACCACCACGGCCAGCGCCACCAGCAGGTTCAGCGCCTGCTGGCCGGGCCAGGTGACGCGCTTGTCCAGGCGCCCGTCGAGCTTGGCCCAGGCGATGACCGAACCGGACAGCGACACCGCGCCGATGGCCGCACCGACCACCGCCAGCAGCAGCATGGTGGCCGAGGGCTGGCGCGCGGCCAGGTCGGCCAGCGCCTGTGCGCTCCAGTGGCTGGTATCGCGGTTGGCCAGGAAGGCATAGCGCAGCAGTTCCACCGCGCCGATGGCCGCGGCCGAGCCACCGCCCATGCCGTTGTAGAGCGCCACCATCTGCGGCATGTCGGTGATGGCGACCTTGCCGGCCGACCACCAGGCCAGGCCGGCGCCGAGCAGCAGGGCCACCAGGATCAGCGGCACGTTGTGCAGTTCGGGCAGGAAGAAGGTGGCCACCGTGGCCAGCAGCATGCCCAGCCCGGCCCAGCGGATGCCGCTGCGCGCGGTGAGCGGCGAGGCCATGCGCTGCAGGCCGAGCAGGAACAGGGTGGCGGCCACCAGGTAGCTGGCCTTGACCAGCCAATCGAGCAGTTCGACGGTGCTGATGTTCAAGCCTGCGGCTCCTTCGGTTCGTCCTTGCCACCCTTGGGTGCGCTCGGCTTGAACATTTCCAGCATGCGCGCGGTGACCACGTAGCCGCCAGCGGCGTTGCCGGCACCCAGCACCACGGCGAGGAAGCCCAGGGCTTTCTCCAGCGGTGTCTGCGCGTGGCCCAGCACCACCATCGCGCCGATCAGCACGATGCCGTGGATGAAGTTGGAACCCGACATCAGCGGGGTATGCAGGATGACCGGCACCCGCGAAATGATCACGTGGCCCGCGATTGCGGCCAGCATGAAGATGTACAGCGCCACGAACCCGTCACTCATCGGCAACGCCTCCCGCTCTGTCTTCGTCGCCCCATCATAACCACGGGCTGAACCCGACGCGTACTCCGGTCAACCAAAGCCGCGCTCACGCGTTGTCGATGGTGACCCCGAGCGAGGAACCGTACCCTGTGCTGGTGAGCAGCCCCCTCCCCCCGACCGCCGATGCCGACGCCCTGCCGGCGTCGCTGGAAGCGTTCCTGGCCAGCGTCGGCCCGCGCGCCTTCCGCTTCGCCGAAGCCGGCCTGCGCCAGCGCGAGGATGCGCTGGACGCGGTACAGGACGCCCTGCTGCGCATGCTGGACTACGCCGACAAGCCGGCCGCCGAATGGGCGCCACTGTTCTGGAGCATCCTGCGCCGGCGGGTGATCGACCTGCAGCGCCGGCGCCGCTTCCGCCTGCTGTTCTGGCGCGACAACCACGATGCCGACGGTGCCGACATCGACTGGGCCGACCCCGGCCCGGACCCGGCGCAGGCGCATGAGCAGCGCCAGCAGTACCAGCAGCTGGTGCAGGCGCTGCGCACCCTGCCCGCCCGCCAGCGCGAAGCCTTCACCCTGCGCGTGCTGCAGGACCTGGACGGCGCCACCACCGCTTGCGCCATGGGCTGCAGCGAAGGCGCGGTAAAAACCCATCTGGCACGCGCCCGACAGGCGCTGCAGGATTACCTGGAGAACCACCCGTGAACCGCTCCCTGCCTTCCGATGACGCCCTGCGCAGCCTGCACGCGCAGTCGCTGCAGTCGCTGTCGCCGGCCACCCTGGCGCGCCTGCGCCAGGCCCGCCATGGCGCGCATGCGGCGCACCGGGGCCGCTGGCGCTGGTGGCTGGCCAGTGCCTGTTCGCTGGTGATGGCGCTGGGCATCGGCGTGCAGTTCACCGGCCCAGGCACGCACACCGGCCCGACGCCGGCACCGACGGTGGCCGCGGTGGAAGACAACAGCGCGCTGTACGACGAGAATCCCGATATGTACCTGTGGCTGGGCGACACCGACCTGGCGATGGAGTGAGAACCATGCTGCGATGCCCCACCCTGCCCCTGCTGTTCGCCCTGATCCTGCTGCCGGCCGCGCCGCTGCTGGCACAGACGACTGCGCCTGCACCTGCGCCCGCCGCGAGCGCCGCGCTGCCGAACTGGGAACAGCTCAGCCCCGCCCAGCGCGAAGCGCTGCTGGCCCCGCTGCGTGACCGTTGGAACGGCGCCGATGCCGGCCAGCGCCAGCGCATGCTCTCGCACGGCCAGCGCTGGCAGTCGATGAGCCCGGAAGAACGCGACAAGGCCCGCCGCGGCCTGCGCCGCTTCGAGCACATGAGCCCGGAACAGCGTGAGCAGGCGCGCGCGCTGTTCGGCCAGATGCGCACGCTGAGCCCGGCCCAGCGCGATGCGCTGCGCGAGCGCTGGATGGACATGACGCCGGAACAGCGCAAGGAATGGGTGCGGGAGAATCCGCCGCCGGC
>JAFAFD010000050.1 GCA_023423675.1 Pseudomonadota bacterium
GGCGCTGCGTGCAGCATCATCGTCATCACGGATGCATCCATTGCAGGGAGAAGCCCATGTTCAAACGTCGTGCCTGTGTTCTGTTGTTGAGCCTGTGCAGTGCCGCCGCCGGCGCCGCCGATGCGCCCTATCGCCCCGCCTTCCATCCTGGCGAGCACAAGGGACCGCCAGCGGGCCGCCTCAACGAGGTCCTGGTTCTCGCTACGCCACATCTTTCGCAGCTGCCGAAGACCTTCAAACCGGCGCAGCTGCAGCCCCTGCTTGAGCGATTGGCGGCCTGGATGCCTGACGCCATCGCCACAGAGAACCTGTCTGGAAGGCAATGCGACTTCCTGCGCCGCAATCCGCTGCGCTATGCGGAAACCGCGCAGACCTACTGCTTCGATACCACGGCGGCACAGGCGGCCACCGGCATGGATGTCCCGGCCGCAAGCGGCGAAGCAGAGCGTTTGCTGGCAGCGTTGCCAAAGGATGCAACGCCCTCACAACGACGCCATCTTGCTGCCATCCTGCTTGCAGCGGGCGAACCCGGCTCTGCGCAGGTGCAGTGGCTTCGCCTCCCGGCATCGGAGCGGCACGCTGGCGATGGGCTGACGCCGGCTCTGGTACAGACCCTTAACGCGCATGGGGCGCGCCGGCAGGAAACGTACCAGCTTGCTGCGGTGCTTGCTGCCCGGCTGGGACATGACCGCCTATGGGCGGTGGATGACCACACGGCCGATTCACCCACGCCGCCGGAACAGGCGGACGCCAGCCGTAGAGCAATGGAAGCGGCGTGGGACAACCCCCATGTGCAGGCGATGAAGGACGCTGACACGCCGCTGTATGCGGCGCTTGCCGCGCCAGATGGCGTTCTTGCCCTGTATCGCGCTTACAACCGCCCCGAATGGGCTGAACTTGCCTACCGTGCAGACTTCGGCGCTGCGCTGCGGGACCCCTCCCCCGAGGCATTCGGGCGCAGTTATCTGGGTTATTGGGAAACCCGCAACCTGCGCATGGTTGCCAACATCCGTGACGTGCTTGGGCAGCATCCGGGCACACGATTGCTCGCCATTGTCGGTGCCTCGCATAAAGGCTACTACGAGGCCTACCTCGACCAGATGCACGATGTGCGGCTGGTGGATGCGGAGCCGGTACTACGTTGAGCCGCCACGCTGTCTGTAGAGTCGAGCTTGCTCGCCTGCCAGCTTCGTAGAGTCGAGCTTGCTCGACTGATTCTGGCCGACAGCAGTCGAGCATGGCTCGACTCTACAGATGCGTGGTCAGCGCCGCCCATTGCGCCACAGCACCGCGCTGGCGCCGATGATGCAGCCCAGGGTGGCCAGCAGTGCGCTGGCCACGCCCCACTGCAGGACCGGCACCAGTGACTGCGCCAGGGGATCGAGGCGCAGCTGCTCCAGGCGCAGGCCGCCGGCCAGCGCCAGCAGCCAGCCAATGCAGGCGGGCGCGTAGGCGCCGACGATCTGTGTGTTCCAACGGCTCATGGCAACTCCCTGTCGAGGTGGCGATGGGGCGATTGTTCCGCCCCGCCCTCTCACAGGTTGAGACCGTATCAAGCCTCTTGCGGTACGCACCGGTTCAGCCCGCGTCGTTGTCCTCGCCGGGCAGTTCACCCAGCTCGCCCTGCACCTGCACGTTGTTGCGGCCCATGGCCTTGGCCCGGTAGCACTGGGCATCGGCCGACGCCACCGCCTCGTCCACCGTCATGCCGGCCTCCAGCGGCGCGATGCCGATGCTGGCGCCGATCCGCAGCCGCGCCGTGTCCCACGGAATGGACAGCGCGGCCAGGGTCTGCAGCAGTTCGCGGCCGATGCGCGCGGCCCGGCGCGGGCCACAGCCGGGCAGGATCACCGCGAATTCGTCGCCGCCCAGCCGCGCCACGATGTCCGAATCGCGCACGCCATGGCGCAGCACGCTGGCCACCGCCCACAGCACCGCATCGCCGGCGAGGTGGCCCCAGGTATCGTTGACCGGCTTGAAACGGTCCAGGTCGATGAACATCAGCGAGGCCGCCTGGCCGGTGCGCTCGACGCGGGTGATCGCCTGCTGCAGGTGCGCCTCGAAGCCACGGCGGTTGCCCAGCTCGGTCAGCGGGTCGATCTCGGCCAGGTGGCGCGCCTCGCGCTGGCGGGCGCGCTGCTGGGTATCGTCGCGCAGCACCCACACCGCGCCACGCACCTGGCCTTCGTCATCGCGCAGCCAGGCGCGGGTCAGGTCCACCGGCACCGTGGCCGCGCCCAGCCGCATCAACAGGTCGGCATGCAGGTCCACTGCGTTGCTGTCCGGGTCCAACAGCACGGCCACATCCAGCACCGAGCCGGGCGCGTATTCGGTGGTCAGCGACAGCACGTCCTGCACGTTGTGCCCGGCCAGGGCCAGCGCGTTGTCATCCGCCAGGATGCGCACGGCCGCAGCGTTGGCGTACTCGATACGTCCTTCCAGGGTCACGCTCAGCACCAGGTCGGCCACCGCATCCAGGGTGATGCGGCTGCGCTGCTCGGTTTCGTACAGCCGCTGCTCGCTGCTGCGCTGGGAAGTGACGTCCTGGATCTGCGACACGAAATGCAGCGGCTCGCCGCGCTCGTTGCGCACCAGCGAGACCGACAGGCGCGCCCAGATGGTGTTGCCATCGCGATTGAGGTAGCGCTTTTCCAGGTGGTAATAGTTGCGCCGGCCGGCCAGCAGGTCCTGCACCAGCGCCAGGTCGGTCTGCAGGTCGGCCGGATGGGTCAGACGCTGGAAATCCACCTGCAGCAGCTCTTCGCGCGGGTAGCCCAGGATCCGGCACAGCGCATTGTTGACGTCCAGCCAGCGCCCTTCCAGCGAGACCAGGGCCATGCCCAGCGCCGCCGAGGTGAACGCACCGGCGAACTTGTCCGCGGCCAGCCGCGCATCGGCACGCGCCTGCTGCATCTCGGTGATGTCGATGGCCATGCCGACGTAGCCGATGCGCTGGCCATCGGCACCGTCCATGCGGCTGATCGACAGGCGCACCTGGCGGCGCTGGCCATCCTTGCGCAGGAAGGTCCATTGCCGTGAGAACGTGCCGCCCTGGGCCTGCGCGGCCAGTGCCTGGAAGACGGTCGGCAGGCGCCCTTCGGCATCGGCCAGCGGCGCCAGGAACACGGCGATCTCCTCAGGCTCGTGGAAAATGCCCGGGTCGACCCGGCCCACCACGTCATCGGCCGTATAGCCCAGCAGGCGCTCGGCGCCGCTGTTGAACAGGGTGATCATGCCCTGCGGGTCGGTGGCCATCACCGCCACTTCGTCGGACGCATCGACCAGCGCCTGCAGCCGCTGGCGCATTTCCGCCGCGTCCTGCCGGGCCTGCTGCAGCTCGGTCACATCATCGTGGGCGCCGGCCATCCACACCGGGCGCCCCTGCCCGTCCCGCTCGAACACGCGCCCGCGGTCGTGGATCCAGATCCAGCGGCCGTCCTTGTGGCGCATGCGCAGCAGGCACGCATAGTGGTCGGTGTGCCCGCGGAAGTGCCCCTCCAGCGCGGCATCGGAACGGGCCAGGTCATCGGGATGCACCAGCGCCTGGAACGTATCCTGGTTCACCGGCTCCAGTTCTTCCTGGCGGTAACCGACGATCTCGGCCCAGCGCGCATTGATGCGCATCTGGCCCGTCTGCACGTTCCATTCCCAGGTACCCGCTGCGGTGCCTTCGATGATCATCGCCAGGCGGCGGCGGTCTTCGGCCAGCTCCACCAGGCGCCGCTCGACCAGGTTGCCTTCGTTGTTGCCGGGGCCGCCCATCAGCCCTCCCTGCCCTGCGCGCAGGCGCGCGCGGGCCGCAGCGCAAGGCTGCAACCCTGATGGAAGCTGGCGGGAACGATTGGCGCCACGGCCCTCCCCGGCGACGACGGGACGGCCCGATGGCCCCCCTTGGGCGCAAGTGTGCGCACTGCGGGGGAACCTCGACAAGTCCCCCCTCGCAGGCGAGCGCCTGGAGGGGTGCCGGACTCAGCTGCGCTTGGCGCGGGCGAAGGCGTCGGCCAGGGCGTTGTTGGCCGGTGGCGCCGACTGCGCCGGGCGGCCGCCATTGCCC
>JAFAFD010000052.1 GCA_023423675.1 Pseudomonadota bacterium
TCTTTAGAGGGATACAGAACTACGTCGGCATTTCTCCACGCCCGCTGTTCCACCACTCTCATCAACAGACACTGCCAATGATCGGCAAGGGTGGCCTTGGACGTAGCACGCATCAACTGCAACCGCAGATAGTGGATGTCGTGCCCGTAATAGAGATGAGTACCGGCAATCGCCGCGCGGAGGACCGGTAGATACATAGCCGCGATCAGTGGGCGGCTTGACACCGACCCGATGAAACTTCCTCCGGACTTCGCCAACCATCCGTCCAGTGCCCCCGTTTCCCGTCGACTCAATGGGGTGATGCCTCTCCCTTCAAGAGCAGCTCTCCCAGCTGCCGAGGGCTCAATCGTTGCCGACCAGAAGACGACCTCCATGCCGGCATCGACCAACAGGTCAGCGAAGCATGAGATCGCGCGCGATCCCGCATCACGGTCAATCTCGGGAAAATCATGGTCCACGAGGAGCACACGCGGGCGTTCCGTCGACGGAACCTCCGCGGGTGTTCCTGTGGACCGTGACATCGACCAGCGACTGTACAACCCAGGGCCGAACATCAGCATGGCTTCCAGCAGCCGTCGCTTGACCTTGCCCCACCCCATTGCCGTCTCTGCCTCGCTCAATGCCAGGACTTGAGGTCCACGAAGAACTCCGGATACCCCTTCCACTTGTCGCGGAAGTAGGCTGCGTTGCGGTTGAACAGCCGCTTGTAGCGCTCGCTGCCCTCGCTGGCACCGGTAGTCTGGTGCGGCTGGTGACGGACGCCGGCCAGGTCACGGAATGCCACCGAATAACCCGCCTTCTTGACTTGGAAGCAGATGTCGGTGTCTTCGAAGCACGTCGGGTCGTAGAACACATCGAAGCCTTCCAGCCGCTCGAACAGATCGCGGGCGATGAACATGCAACTGGTTCCCAGGAAACCCACGTCATCGCGGTATCCCTTGATGCGGGCCTCGTTGTTCATGCCGCGATTGGGCAGGTAGTCGGAGATGGGCCCGCCCAGGTCGTCGCGCGTGGCGTCGAACCAGCCTGCGTTCCAGCCGATGGTACCGACACCGGGGTTGGCCGCCAGGATGTTCACGGCTTCACTGAAGCAGGACGGTGAGGTCAGCCACTGGTCGGAGTCGAAGAACGCAATGTAACTGCCGGTGGAATGCTTGACACCCAGGTTGCGGCCCGAGGAGCACCCATTCTCACTGTTGCGGACAAGCTTCACCTTGGCATGCCCTGCATACAGCGATTCAACCAGTTCGGGGCCACCATCGCTGGACTGGTTATCGACAACCACGATTTCCTGCAGCCATTCCCCGGCATGCTCCAGCAACGTACTGACGCAGCGTTCAATGATGCGGCGGTTGTTGTGGATCAGTACGACCACGCTTACCGACACCGGATACTCCGGTTGCATCAACTGCTCGACATGGCCCAGCCAGGCGTGGCGGGCGATGAATGCGTAGTCTTCCGATGCAGTGGCGCCGGCCAGCTGTGCGGAAAGCTGCACGGCATCCACCCGATGCAGGTTCGGCGACGGTGCGAATGACGGCAGCACATCGACAAACACCGGCTTCTCCAGCAGCAGCGCCGCCATTGACAGGTCGGCAAGGCGCGTGCGGTCCCCGGTCCCGCCGACGATGACAACCGCATGCGCGCCGGCGATCAGCGGAGCCATCTGCTGCGGCTGCCACGACCAATCGAGGGCACGTACCTGGCGGCTGTCGCGGCCATCCACGTTCATTCCCGTGACATGGAAAACGAGATCGGGGGACGCCTTCAGCGCGGCATCAAGCCAGGCGTCGCCGTCTCCGCCGAGGACAACGAACAGGACATGTTGTCGCCCGTCCTCATACGCCTGCGGCAGCCCATGACTGCGGTAGGAGTCGAAGATTTCATTGTCTCCAGCCGCGCCCAGGAAGCGCGACGGCAGGCCATCGACCTTCTGCTCCGGGGTTCCGGTGACAACGCGATCAGTAAGGACGCGCAGTTCCGCGGAGAGAGAATCCGCACCGAGTGCAGCGAGGTCGACGATCACTTCGGCACCGCGTTCACGTGCCGACCGGGCCAGGCCCAGCGCCTCCGGCGATGCATCGGCAAGCAGAACGCGAGTACCCTCGGCGCGCACTTCCTGCAGCCAGGCGTGCGCATCGACAGCGAGACGCGCCGGCAGGCCGCTGCCGTCGTCCGGCCAGGCACTTCCATCCACCGCGGTGATGCGCACGAAGAAGCCGGCACGATCGCCCGCCTTCGCGAAGTGCATCGCCCGGTTGGGCCAGCCGTCGGTGGTCAACGTGTTGGCGATCACCAGCAGGCGTTCGCGGCGAACCGGTCGCACCATCGGCGGTGGCGGTTCCGCCATCTGTTGCGTGGCAGCGGTCTGAGGAACACCCAGCGTCTTCATGCGTCGCGGGATCTGTTGCAGTGCGACCTTCAACCCGTGCCGCCTCCAGACCGAAGCCAACTTGAAGGGGGCGGCCAGCAGGCGCACCAGGTCGCGGCGAAGCAACTGCAGGAACCTACGCAGGCGACGCCAGAGATTCAGCGCATCTGCGGTCTCCTGACGGCTGCGCGCCAGCTCGGCCTGCACCTGTTCGATTTGCTGCTGCAGGATCGCAATGTAGACCTCCTTGTCATCAATATAGGCCTGCTTGCCTGCCAACTGCTGCTGGATCTGCTGCAGCATCTGCGCACTTTCCTCCTTGACCTGCTGCAGTGCCTGCGCACTTTCCTCCTTGATCTGCTCCAGTGCCTGCGCACTTTCCTGCCTGATCTGCTGCAATGCCTGCGCATTCTCCTGCAGCTGGCCTTGAGCCGCATCCAGGCGGACCATGTCTTCATTCATCTTCTTTTGCTTCTCGACAAGTTGCTGCGTCAGGTTTGTGTTCTGCGTCGTCTGCTCGGCAAGCTGATGGTCCCGGAACAGCAGTAGATCGTGGGCGCGTTGGCTCTGCTGCCGGGTCTGTTCAAGCTCGACCAGTGCCTGTTGCAACCACAGTGACAACCAGTCTGTGGAGGTTGCGTCGAAGCGAAGGGGCACCGGCGGCAGGGAGGAGCAGCCGTCGAGCAGCTGCAGGTGCGCGCTGGCGGACACTTCCAGGCTGTCCACCACCTGCGGATCCGGCCGCCAGGCTTCGGTGACCAGCGCTTCGATCGCCTGCACGAAGCGCTCCGGGCCATCGTCGGTCGACAGCCTCAGAATCGACGGCATTCCAGCCATCGCATGGGCATGCGACAGCTTGTCGTCGTACTCAAGGCCTGCGGTGGGCTTGCCCGCCAGCAGGGCAAGGATACTGGCATGCAGGCGCATGGACAGCACCGCGTCAGCGCTGGCGATTGTCTGCCAGGTCGCATCCGTTGTTGCCGGTGCGATCAGTTCATCATTGCTGCGCCCGGGTAGCTGCTGGCGCAGCGATTCGATCAAGGGCAGGTCGGACGTCGCGCCACTGCCTTCGGTATGGGCCTGGAACGCCACCCATTGGATCCGCCATCCTGCAGGGACTGCGGTGCGCAACGCCTCCACCAGGGACGTTTTCCACTGCCCCTTGTCCCATTCACGCACCACCACCGCCAGTACCTTGCTCTGCGGCTGGCCTGCATCATGCGCAGCCTGTTGCGCCGGCAATGGGTGATAGCGGCGGAACAACCATCCCGGATCGGCGGCAACGAGGATATCCCGATCCACGCCGATCTGGCGCAGCAGTGCCTTGGATGATTCATCCCGCACGGATACGGCGGCCGCATGCTGGAACAACTCGCGCACCAGGGTGCGTGCGCCCTCTGAACTCAGCGGCCCAACCCCCTGCCCCCATACGATTGTCGGCACTCCCAGTTGCCGCGCGAGCAGCATCGGCCGTGCATAGCCGGAAATGTCGTTCGCATAAGGGAGGTACACCGCATCGAGGTTGAAGGGATGATGGTCCTGGAAGATGCCGCCGCCCCCCATCACCAGTACGTCGCAATGCATCAATGCACGAGCGATGTCCCCGACATTGGCAAACTGCACGGCATCCACACCATGCATGCGGCGGGTCAACGAGGGATCGATGCTGGCAACCACCGGCTCGCCGCCCAGTTCGCGGATGCGACGGACCAGCAGGTCCAGCAGCACCTCGTCGCCCACGTTGGGTGCCCCATAGAAACCCACGACCAGGGCCCTGAATACTGGCTTGGAGTGCGTCATCATGCAGTTCTCACTGGTGCGGTGAAGCGAGGGGCGGGAGCAAGCCAGCCATGACCGGAATGGGGCTGAGGCAATACATCCACATGGCCCGCGTAGGGCACGCGTGAGTGACGGTGGTACTCGCCCGTGTCGAGGTCACCGATGCCCAGTGCCAGCACATAGCGGTTGCC
>JAFAFD010000028.1 GCA_023423675.1 Pseudomonadota bacterium
GCACTGAAGGGCCTGCCGGGCCGCCTGCGTTCACATGCGTGGTCTTGCTTTGGTAGATGCCAACCTTGGTTGGCATTGCCGGCCAGCGGCCGGCGCGACCGAGCGGGGCGCCTGACCGGCCGGTGAAGCCGTCCGTCGGAAGGGTGGCAGCGGACCCCGGAAACCCGGATAATGCACAAAAGCCGGACGGGCCTCCCCGTTCGGCTTTTTCCGTGTCTGGGCCTTCCATCGCCGGCCGCTCCCCGTTTGGAGCCGCCATCCAGGTGCTGGCCAGCCCCGCCACGGTTTACCCGTCCGCGGCCCCGATGGCCGCAACAAATCGAGGAGCCCGTCATGGGTCAGTCTGTCGTAGTGTTGGGTGCCCAGTGGGGTGATGAGGGCAAGGGCAAGATCGTCGATCTGCTCACCGAGGAAATCGGCGCCGTGGTGCGCTTCCAGGGCGGCCACAATGCCGGCCACACCCTGGTCATCAATGGCAAGAAGACCGTCCTGCACCTGATCCCGTCGGGCATCCTGCGTGACGATGCGCTGTGCCTGATCGGCAACGGCGTGGTCATCTCGCCGGCCGCGCTGCAGAAGGAAATCGCCGAGCTGGAAGCCTCCGGCGTCGAAGTGCGTTCGCGCCTGAAGATCTCCCCGGCCGCGCCGCTGATCATGCCGTACCACATCGCCCTGGACCAGGCGCGCGAACGCGCTGCCGGCGGCAAGGCGATCGGCACCACCGGTCGCGGCATCGGCCCGGCCTACGAAGACAAGGTGGCGCGTCGCGGCATCCGCATCGCCGACCTGCACTACCCCAAGCAGCTGGAAGAGCTGCTGCGCACGGCGCTGGATTACCACAACTTCGTGCTGACCAAGTATCTGAACACCGATGCGGTCGATTTCCAGAAGACCTTCGACGACGCCCTGGCCTTCGGCGAATACGTGCAGCCGATGAAGTCCGACGTGGCCGGCATCCTGCACGACCTGCGCAAGCAGGGTAAGCGCGTGCTGTTCGAAGGCGCGCAGGGCGCACTGCTGGACATCGACCACGGCACCTACCCGTACGTCACCAGCTCCAACACCACCGTCGGTGGCGCGCTGGCCGGTTCCGGCGTTGGTGCCGATTCGATCGACTACGTGCTGGGCATCGCCAAGGCCTACGCGACCCGCGTCGGCGGCGGCCCGTTCCCGACCGAGCTGGACGATGAAATCGGCCAGGGCATCCGTGACCGCGGCGCCGAGTACGGTGCTTCGACCGGTCGCCCGCGTCGCTGCGGCTGGATGGACATCGTCGCGCTGAAGCGCGCCGTGGCCATCAACGGTATCAGCGGCCTGTGCATCACCAAGCTGGACGTGCTGGACGGCATGGAAAAGCTGAAGGTCTGCATCGCCTACGAATACAACGGCAAGCGCACCGAGTACGCGCCGCTGGACGCGCAGGGCTGGGAAGACTGCACCCCGGTGTACCTGGAGTTCCCGGGCTGGAGCGAGAACACCCACGGCATCACCAACTGGGACGAGCTGCCGCCGGCCGCACGCGCCTACCTGCGTTCGCTGGAAGAGCTGGCCGGTTGCCCGATCAGCATCGTTTCCACCGGCCCGGACCGCGACCACACCATGGTCCTGCAGGATCCGTTCGCCTGAGGTAGCGCCGGGCCATGCCCGGAAGCGCACCGGTAGCGCCGGGCCATGCCCGGCGTAGCTGACAGGAAAAGCCCCGCGCAAGCGGGGCTTTTTCGTTTTCGGTACTGTGACGGCACAGCCGGCAGGGACGCGCAGCGATGACGGAGACTTCGGCATGAAGGGCGAGACGGTCGCACGGGTGACCCTGTGGCTGCTGTGGAGCCTGTGGACGCTGGCCTGCATCGTGCTGGTGCTGGGCGCGCTCGCCAATTACCTGGCTTCGCGCACGCAGACCCTGCCGCTGGTGCTGCAGCCGGGCGCGACCGCCGAGATCACGGTCTACCGCTTCATCAACGACCCGCTGCGACTGCGCCTGCGTTATGCCGATGACGGCGCCGATCCGGCCATCGATCCGGAAGTACGCCTGCGCGCGCAAACCCCGACCGATCAAACCGAGTTCCGCGCGAAGACACGCTCGGGCGCACCCGAAGCGGAAACCACCCGCGCACTGGAATCGGTCGAGCGGGACCGGTTCGCCGCCTCGTACTTCGGCTACGGCCGCGGTGATGCACTGCCACGTGGCCATTCCTCGCTGCGGCTGACCGTGCTGGAGGTCGACCCGGCGTTGGCTGGCCGTGCGGCCTCGGTGGACCTGCTGCCGCCGATGGACGTGCTGAAGCTGACCGACCTGGACTACCTGTGGCTGTGGCCGTTCTTCTTCTGGCAGCCGGTGGCCCTGCTGTTGCTGATCGCGGGTGGCGGACTGGCGACGGCCAGCATCGCGCTGCGGCGGTGGCGACGCCGTCCTCGGGCGCAGTAGCGCCGGGCCACGCCCGGCGGGGTGGGGCAGGTCACTTGCAAAATGCCCAATATGGGTACAATAATGCCCAATATGGGTAATGAAGCTCCCAATACGTCTTCCACCGGCCCCATCGGGCTGGCCGACGCGCTGTTCACCCAGACTCAGCAACGGGTGCTGGCCCTGCTGTTCGGCCAGGATCGTCGTGACTTCAGTATTTCCGAGCTGATCAGCGGCAGCGGTGCCGGCTCTGGCGCCGTGCAGCGCGAAGTGGCCAAGCTGGTCGCAAGCGGCTTGGTCGAGCAACGCAGGGTCGGCAACCAGAAGCGCTATCGCGCGTTTGCCGGCTCGCCCATCCATGCCGAGCTGGTGGCGCTGGTGCACAAGACCATCGGTCTGGCGCAGCCGCTGCGCGAGGCGTTGCAGCCGCTGCAGGACCAGATTGCACTGGCCTTCGTCTTCGGTTCGGTGGCCAAGCGCACCGACAGCTCGTACAGCGACATCGATCTGATGCTGGTCTCCGATACGCTGGGCTATGCTGAGTTGATGGCCGTGCTCGATCCGCTGGAGGAACGCCTGGGACGGCCGGTGAACCCGACGCTGTACACGCACGACGAATTGAATGATCGCCTGCGCAAGGGCAATGCCTTCCTGCAGCGTGTACTGGAACAGCCCAAGCTCTGGGTGATCGGAGGAATGGATGACCTCACCGCTGCACAATCTGGTCGGGCCGGGTA
>JAFAFD010000034.1 GCA_023423675.1 Pseudomonadota bacterium
GGATGTTGGAAGCAGTCGAGCATGGCTCGACTCTACATGGACGGCTTACCGCTCCACCTCGAACGGCTGCTCCTGCCAGTCTTCCACGCTGCCATCGCGACCATGCAACCGCAGGCCCAGCCAATGCCGGCCGGGTGACAGCGCCTGCGTATCCACGCTGGCATCAAAGCCGGCATTCGGGTGCTGCGGATCATTGGACATCGGCCACAACGGACGGATGTCGAGCTCGCGACCGTACTGCGCATCGCCCACCGGCTTTCCGTCCACCAGCACTTCCACCCGGGCCAGGCCGATGCCGTCCTTGAACGCCCAGCCCTTCACCGCCAGCGTGCCCGACACCGCTTCGCCATTGCCTGGCGAATCGAGATAGGCGACGGCCGGCGTCACGCACTCGCCTTCGGCGCGCTGCGCAGGCAGGCGGAACAACAGGAAGCGCTGGAAACCATGATCGTTGCTGACCACCTTCGGCGGCGGCAGCGGTCCCACCTGCGCGCACACCGCGTGGTAGCGCGGCACCAGGTCACGGAAACGCTGATCGCTGGGCGACAGCACCAGCAGCATCGGTCCGCTGCGCTCGCCCTCGTGTACCAGGCCCCACTGCGCCAGCTGCGCGGTGCGCCCGTGCTTGTCGTTGAGCGGGTGCGGCAGCACCGTGATGTTGCCGTCGCCGAGCTGGAAGCCGAGCTCGGCACCCACCTTGAAGTTGCCGGCCAGCACGCGTGTGCCTTCCGGCATCTGCTGCAGTTCGTCGCGTACGGCGGCCGCCAGCGGTTCCCAGCCGGCGAAGTTGCGCGGGTAGTACTTGTCACCGGCCAGCTGTTCGCGCAGCGACGGCGTGGACGCCATCAGGTAATAGCCGAAGGCCAGTGCCATGCCGATGCCGGCCAGCCACCAGCCGGTGCGGCGCAGCCAGCGCGGCCAGCCGTTAAGTACCACCGGCACCGCCACCAGCAGCGCCAGGTAGCCCGGCAGCGGCCAATGGAAGCTGATGCGCTCGACATCGGTGAAGAAGCCCAGCAGGAAAATGCTCAGCGTTGACACGCCGCCGACCAGGCCGAAGTAGCGCCACTGCGTGCGCGCGCCACCGCCGCTGCGCGTACCGGCCAACGCCACCTTCCACATCGCGATGCACAGGATGGGCGTGACCAGCATCGGCTGGATCACCAGGAACCACATCCCGCGCCATTCAAAAGCCCAGGGATGGCGCTCGACCACCTGGAATTTCAGGCCGGCATCATGGTTGTCGGCATTCCATGCCAGCAGCGGCAACCAGGCCAGCACGCCCACCGCCAGCGCCACCCACACGCGCGGATCGGCCAGCATGCGCCGCCCCTGCGGCAACACCAGCAGCGCGATGAAGCCGACGCCGATCACACCAATGAAGCGGTAGTGGCTGAGTGCACCGATCAGCAGGCCCAGGCCCAGTTTGATCGCGGACGATGCATCGACGCTGCGCAGCAGGCGTGCACCGGCATCGAGGCACAGCACCGCAGCCAGTGCCATCGGCACATCGGGCACGGCCAACAGGCCCAGCGTGGCCGACAACGGCATCAGCAGGGTCAGGCTGCCCGCCTGCCAGCCGGCCACGTTGCCGAACCAGCGCGTGGCGACACGCGCGACCAGCAACGGCAGCAGTGCGCCGATGGCCAGGAACGGCAGACGCAGCGCCAGCACGTGCTGGCCGCCGATTTCCACGCCCACGCGCGCCAGCCACGCGGTCAATCCCGGCAGGTCGGAGTACGCCGCCGCCAGGTGCTGGCCTTCCTGCCAATAGAACGCCTCGTCCACGAACAGGGGCAGACGCGCGGCCACGAGCAGCTTGGCCGCTGTGACCAGCGTCCATAACCAGAGAAAAATCGTACGTGCGCGCTGTTCGCCCTGCATTGCTCTATGGATAGAATCGAATGGTTCCCGAACGTGAGACGAACATGCCAGCTCCGTCCCCCATGCCCAGCATGCTAACCGATCAACTGCGCCAGGCCCTGCGGGAGGCACAGGATCAGGTCAATGCCCTGGTGCTCGGCAAGGTGCCGGAAGTCAGGCTGGCTTTCGTCGCCCTGCTGTCCGGTGGCCATCTGCTCATCGAAGATCTGCCTGGCCTGGGCAAGACCACGCTGGCCCATGCACTGGCCAGCAGCCTGGGGCTGAGCTTCCAGCGCGTGCAGTTCACCTCCGACCTGCTGCCGGCCGATGTGCTCGGCGTCTCGGTGTATGACGCCGGCACGCGCCAGTTCCAGTTCCATCCCGGCCCGGTGTTCTCGCACGTGCTGCTGGCCGATGAGATCAACCGCGCGCCACCACGCACGCAGAGCGCCTTGCTGGAAGCGATGGCCGAACAGCAGGTGACGCTCGACGGGCAGACCCACCCGCTGCCCGACCCGTTCTTCGTGATCGCCACGCAGAACCCGGTCGATCTGTCCGGTACGTTCCCGCTGCCCGATTCGCAGCTGGACCGCTTCCTGCTGCGGCTGGCGATGGGCTACCCCAGCCCGCAGGCCGAACGCGAGCTGCTGCGCGGCACCGACCGCCGCGACCTGATCGCGCGCGCCGTGCCGCAGCTGGATGACAACCAGGTGCGCCAGCTGCGTGAAGCGGTCGGCCAGATCCACGTCAGCGACGCGCTCGTGGACTACGTGCAGGCCCTGCTGACCCGCAGCCGCCAGCATGCCGGCGTGCGCGTGGGTCTGTCGCCACGTGCCGGCCTGGCCCTGCTGCGCGCAGCCAAGGCCCACGCGCTGCTGCTCGGCCGCGGCCACGTGGTACCCGAAGACGTGCAGACCCTGTTCGTCGCCGTGGCTGGCCACCGCCTGGTGGGCGAGTCCGAATCGAGCACGGGGCCGGCGCTGGCGCGCGCCATCCTGCAGACCGTCGCGGTGGATTGAGGATGCCCGCACGCGGCTCACGCCTGCTTCGCCTGGCGCGTCCGCGCACGCCCGAAGCGTTGCCGCAGCGGCTCGACCGCCGGCGCATCTACGTGCTGCCCACGCGCTTCGGCCTGTTCGTGGCCCTGCTGCTGTCGGCGATGCTGCTGGGCGCGCTGAACTACAACAACAACCCGGCCATGCTGCTGGCCCTGCTGCTGGCGGCGGCCGCCATCGCCAGCGCCATCGCCGCCCACCTGCAGCTGTCGGGCGTGCAGATCGACGCCATCTCGGCCGAGCCGGTGCCGGCGGGCCAGCCGCTGCGCCTGCGCGTCGACCTGTCGCTGCGCGACCCGCGGCCACGCCACGGCCTGGAACTGCAGGTTGGCGACAGCCAGGCCTGGACCGACCTGCCCGCACAGGGCCGTGGCGAAGTGGAGCTGGACGTGCCCACCGAGCGGCGTGGCTGGCTCGACCTGCCGCGCATCCGCCTGTCCAGCACCCAGCCGCTGGGCCTGGTGCGTGCGTGGTCCTGGGTGTGGCCGGAACAACCATTGCTGGTGCACCCGGTGGCCGAGGCGGTGGCACCCTCATTGCCCGAACAGGGCAGCGACCTGCTGCACACCCGCGCCCACGCCAGCGGCGAGGAGCTGCACCAGCTGCGCCCCTATCGCGCAGGCGACCCGCCGCGCAGCATCGCCTGGAAGCATTCGGCACGCCGCGACACGCTGCTGGTGCGCGAATACGAAAAGCCGGTCGGCATCGAAGTGGTGCTGGATTGGCGCGCGCTCTCCACCCTGCCGACGGAAGCGCGCATCTCGCGCCTGGCGCGCTGGGTCGACAGCGCCGAGCGCGAAGGCCGGCGCTACACCCTGCTGCTGCCCTCGCAGCCCGCGCTCGGCCCCGGCCAGGGCGCGAGCCACCATCATGCGTGCCTGCGCGCACTGGCGCTGATGCCCCATGACTGAGCCCGCCCCCCTGCTGGACCGCAACGCGCGCAACTGGACCCTGGCCAGCGCCGCGCTGGCGCTGCTGCCGCTGCTGCTGCAGCTGCCCAGCGCGCTGGCCGCGCTGATCGCGGTGGCCGGCCTGGCAACCGCCGCATTGTCGCTGCGGGGCGTGCTGCCGATGCCGGTGCGCCTGCTGCTGGTGCTGGCCATGCTGGGCGCCATCGTCTGGCAGATGGGCGCGGTGCGGCCAGGGCGCGATACCGGCTGCGCACTGCTGGCAGCGATGCTGGCGATCAAATCCAGCGAACTGCGCAGCGTGCGTGATGCGCGCAGCCTGCTCGGCTTCGCCCTGTTTGGCCCGTTTGCCGCCTTCCTGCTCGACCAGGGGCCGCTGACCACGCTGCTGGCCGCACTGGCCGGCATCAGCAGCCTGCTGGCCCTGCAGCGGCTGGCCCACAACGAAGGCCGCAGCGCGGCGCTGCCGCTGCCCGGCCAGCTGCGCGGCGTCGGCCGCCTGCTGCTGATCGGCCTGCCCCTGGCCCTGGCCTGCTTCTGGCTGTTCCCGCGGTTGTCCACGCCGCTGTGGGGCGTGCCCGAACGCGCGGTCGGTACCCCCGGCCTGTCCGCCTCGATGGAGCCCGACCAGTGGCTGGACCTGATGGCCGATGACACCCCGGCACTGCGCGTGCAGTTCTTCGGCCCCGTGCCGCAGCCGGAGCAGCGCTACTGGCGCGGGCCGGTGCTGACCCGCTTCGATGGCCACGTCTGGACGCGTGATCGCAACATCGAGTACCGCCGGCCGGCGCAGGTGTCCCACGAAGGCCCGGGCTGGGACTACCAGATCGACTACGAGCCCACCGACCGCCGCCTGCTGGTGGCGCTGGACCTGCCCACGGC
>JAFAFD010000289.1 GCA_023423675.1 Pseudomonadota bacterium
CCACGGGTGACCGCGTCGCCGGGCATGGTCTGGCGCTACCGGGCGCTGCACCAGCCCTTGCCCCGGCCGCGGTTTCGCGGCACGCTGCGCGCTTCCGTACGCAAGCGTATCGACCATGTCGCCAGCCAACGAAACCGCCTATCCGCACCTGTTCGCCCCGCTGGACCTGGGCTTCACCCAGCTGCGCAACCGGGTGCTGATGGGCTCGATGCACACCGGCCTGGAAGATCGCGCCCGCGACTTCCCGCGCCTGGCCGCCTACTTCGCCGAACGCGCCGAGGGCGGCGTCGGCCTGATCGTCACCGGTGGCTTCGCGCCGAACGTGGTGGGCTGGCTGAAGCCGTTCGGCGGCAAGCTGTCCTGGCCCTGGGAAGTGCGCCCGCACCGCCAGCTCACCGCCGCCGCGCACCAGCACGGCGCAAAGATCTGCCTGCAGCTGCTGCACGCCGGTCGCTACGCGTATCACCCGCTGTCGGTGGCGCCGTCGAAGCTGAAGGCGCCGATCAATCCGTTCACCCCGCGCGCGCTGTCGGCCAGCGGCGTCGAACGCCATATCGCCGACTACGCGCGCAGTGCGAAGCTGGCCCGCGAGGCCGGCTACGACGGCGTCGAAGTGATGGGCTCGGAGGGCTACCTCATCAACGAGTTCATCGCCCCGCGCACCAACACGCGCACCGATGCCTGGGGTGGCGACGCAAAGCAGCGCATGCGCTTCGCGGTGGAGATCGTGCGCCGCATCCGCGAGGCTTGCGGGCCGGACTTCATCATCATCTACCGGCTGTCGCTGGTCGACCTAGTCGATGACGGCAGCAACTGGGAAGAGATCGTGCAGCAGGCGCAGGCCATCGAGGCCGCCGGCGCGACGATCATCAATTCCGGCGTCGGCTGGCACGAGGCGCGCATTCCGACCATCGCCACCTCGGTGCCGCGTGGGGCCTTCGCCGGGGTCACCGCCAAGCTCAAGCCGCATGTGAAGGTGCCGCTGGTGGCGACCAACCGCATCAACATGCCCGACGTGGCCGAGCGCATCCTGGCCGGCGGCGGCGCCGACATGGTGTCGCTGGCACGCCCGCTGCTGGCCGACCCGCAGTGGCCGAACAAGGCCCGCGCCGGCCGGGCCGAGGCGATCAACACCTGCATCGCCTGCAACCAGGCCTGCCTGGACCACGTGTTCGAGAACAAGCTGGCCAGCTGCCTGGTCAACCCGCGTGCCGCGCACGAGACCGAGCTGGTCTACCACCCGACCACCGCACCGAAGAAGATCGCCGTGGTCGGTGCCGGCCCGGCCGGCCTGGCCTGTGCCACGGTGGCCGCCGAACGTGGCCACCAGGTCACCCTGTTCGATGCCGGCGGGGAGATCGGCGGCCAGTTCAACGTAGCCAAGCGCATCCCGGGCAAGGAGGAGTTCCACGAGACCCTGCGCTACTTCCGCCACAAGCTGGCCGAAACCGGCGTGCAGCTGCGCCTGGACACCCGCGCCGACGCGGCGGCCCTGGCCGGATTCGACGCGGTGGTGCTGGCCACCGGCATCACCCCGCGCAAGGTCGATTTTCCCGGTGCCGACCACGCCAAGGTGGTCAGCTACCTGGACGTGCTGCTGGGCCGGGTCGAGGTCGGTGCCAACGCGGCGATCATCGGCGCCGGCGGCATCGGCTTCGATGTCGGCGAGTTCCTCAGCCATGCCGGCCCCTCGCCGTCGCTGGACCCGCAGCGCTGGATGGCCGAATGGGGCGTGGACAGCCGCTTCGAGGCCCGCGGCGCCCTCGCCACCCCGCAGGTGGAGGCGTCGCCGCGTCGCCTCTGGCTGCTGCAGCGCAGTGCCGGCAAACCCGGTGCGCGGCTGGGCAAGACCACCGGCTGGATCCACCGCGCCACGCTGAAGGCCAAGGGCGTGCGCATGCTCGGCGGCGTGGAGTACCTGGGCGTGGACGACGACGGCCTGCGCATCCGCGTCGAGGGCAGCGAACAGCTGCTGCCGGTCGACCATGTGGTGGTCTGCGCCGGGCAGGAACCGAACCGTGCGTTGCTGGCCGAACTGCAGGCCGCGGGCATCGCCGCGCAGCTGATCGGCGGTGCCGATGTGGCGGCCGAACTCGACGCAAAACGAGCAATCGATCAGGGCAGCCGGGTGGCTGCCGCGCTGTAGTTCGAGCCTGAATGGGGGACGGAATGTGATTTCCGTCACCCGGCCCGAACCTGAATGTCAAGCGAGCCGATTCAGGATGCGTTCGGCAATCCCCCCCTACCTTGCGCCAACTTTCCGCTCACCAGCCAGTTTCCGGTGAGCCGGCGCGACCCCCTCGATCGGATTGATCGTTTCTTTTGGGGTCGCCCACGGGGCGGCCCCGATGGCCGCCTCCCCATGACGCCAAGTCGTACCCCGGCCCGCAGCCCCCGCTGCGGGAATCCAGAGGTGCGGCCCACACGGAGCAAGGAGTTATATGAAACTGGCCTGGATTCTCTGGCTGTCGCAGTTGTTGCCGCAGCCGGCCGCTGATTCATTGTGTTTGAGCACCACCGTTTACCTGGAAGCCCGCGACCAGACCCTGCGCGGCCAGCAGGCCGTCGCCGAAGTCGCACTGCGCCGCCTCGACAGCGGCCTGTGGGGTGATTCGATGTGCCAGGTGGTCACCGCGCGCAAGCAGTTCGCCCCGACCATCGTCTCCCCCGGCACCCAGCTGGGCAACGACGCGGCCTGGAGCGAGGCAATGAACGTGGCCTTCGACGCCGAGCGCAACTGGGCGCTGCCGGCCGGCGAACGCCGCGAGATCGTGCCCGGCGCCAGCCACTTCGCCGCGCTGTCCATCGCCAGCCCGAACTGGCGCAATGCCTACCAGGTGGCGACCATCGGCGACCACACCTTCTATAAGGTGCAGAACCTCAAGCCTCGCCAGTCGTAACGATCTGTTGCCGGCGGCAGCGTTGCCGCACGCCGGCAGGCTCTGGGATAGTGGGCGTTTCCCGCCCCGCCTGGAGTTCCCATGAAGCTGTACAGCAAGCCCGGTGCCTGTTCCACCGCCGACCACATCGCCCTGCAGTGGACCGGCCAGCCCTATGACGTGGAACTGCTGGACAAGGACACCCTGAAGGGTCCGGAATTCCTCAAGATCAACCCGGCCGGTACGGTGCCCGCCCTGGTCGACGGCGATTTCATCCTGCTGCAGAACGCGGCCATCATGGGCTACATCGCCGACAGCTTCCCGCAGGCTGGCCTGGCCGGTGATGGCAGTGCGCAGCAGCGCGCCGAAGCCACCCGCTGGCTGTCCTTCGTCAATTCGGACGTGCACCCGGCGTTCTCGCCGCTGTTCGGGCCGGCCAAGTTCATCGCCGATGAAGGCCAGTTCGACGCCATCCGCGCCGCCGCGCGCAAGCGCCTGCGTGGCCTGTTCGAGACCGCCGACAAGCAGCTGGCCGACAAGCCGTGGCTGGCCGGTTTCCGCAGCTTCGCCGATCCCTACTTCTACATCACCCTGCGCTGGGCCGCGGCCGCCAAGGTCGACCTGGTCGGCCTGGACAACGTGGCGGCGTTCAAGACCCGCATGGAAGCCGACGCCGGCGTGCAGGCCGTGCTGAAGGCCGAAGGCCTGGCCTGACGCCTGGGACGGGGTCAGAACCCGGGGTCGGATCCGTCTGCGCAGCAGACGGCTCTGACCCCACCCCGCGGGTTCGTCGCGCTCAGCCGATCTCGCGGATGACCTCGCCCTTGCCGTCGCGCAGCTGGGTCGGTACCACTTCAATGCGCAGCGCCTCCGCCACCGGGTACAGCCCGCGTTCGGCCGGCACCACCGCCATCGCCTGCAGCCCAGCCTCATCCAGGGCCCAGCGCGCGCTGTCGCTTCCAACATCATTTGCAGGCTCGCCAGCGGCAGGCACGAACGTCCACTGACGCTCACGGCTGACCAGCTCCAGCGGCTTGCCATGGCGCAGGCGCAGGCCCAGCAGCTCGCTCACGCTCGACACCTGCCCGGCGCCCAGCACCAGCGTGGTCACCCCCGCCTCCTGCCGCCACCGCAACGTTTCAATGAACAGCATGCCGGTGCTGGAGCCTTCGCGTTCACTGCCCTCGCGCAGCTGTGCCGCCAGCGCGGGATCGTCGAGCAGGTTGCCGCGGTGCAGGTCGGTGATCCACAGCGGCATCGACGGCTGCAGGGCCAGCAGCACGTCGCGGGTCGACCAGCGCTTGACCGCTTCCATCTCCTCGTCGGTCAGGCCGACCAGCTGCAGGAACTGCAGGTGGCCGTTGGCGGTGTCACGCGCCGGCAGCTGCGGGTCGGCGATGAAGGCCAGATGGCACAGGCGGGTGTCGGTCTCCAGTGCGATCGGTCCGTTGGCATTGAGATGGTGGCCATCCTCGAACACGTTGCCGCTGCCGAACACATAGCGCGCCAGGTTCTGCAGCAGGTTCAGCGGCCACACCGGCGGCGTGCTGGTGGCGTCCTCGCCGGGCGCTGCCGCCAGCCGGAAGGTCAGCTCGAAGCCATAGCCACTGGCGTCGGCATCGCTGCTTTCCTTGGCATACAGTTCGGAAAAGCCGTAGGTGACGTAGTGCCAGTGCGGTACCGGCGCGTCGGCCCAGTAAACGCTGATGCCATCCAGCGGATCCTGGCCGCCCAGCGTGTACGGCAACGCGGTGCCGTAATGGCGCGGCTCCTGGCCGGCATACAGCGGTGCCAGCGCGGCGTTGATGGCGTCCCAACCGGGCGTGTCGGTGGTGTCGTGTTCGTCCTGCACGCAGGTCTCCTCGGGGGCAGTGGAATCCACCGCCCACTTTACCCGCCGCGTCAGGCCTGCACGACCTCGGTTGTGGCCGGCGACAGCAGCGCCTGGGTTTCCTGCCACCAGCGCTGGGCCAGCGCCGGACTGCGCGCTTTCGCCACGGCCTCCTGCAGTTCCGGGCACAGCCGTTCCAGCGACAACGCGTCCTTGCAGCGCTCGATCCTGAGCTGCATGAAGTAGCCCTTCAGGCCCAGATGGCGACGGACCGCTTCGCTCATCGCGTCGTACAGCTGCTGGTACAGCGCCGGGTCCTGCTCGCGGCCGCTGCTGAGGCCGCGCGCGGCGACCGGCTCGACCGAGCCGCCAACCACCTCGATCAGTTCCAGCGCCGCCAGTTGCTGCAATGCATCCTGCGGTGCGCGCAGGCCTTCCAGCAGGCCGCGCAGTTCGTTGTCATCGCGCCGGCCATCGACCATCAACAGGATCGAACGCAGTCCCGCCGGCAGGCGACGGCCACGGTCTTCGATTTCCTGGCGGCCAGCGGCCGTCTTGGCGTGCAGCAGTGCCATGCATCCCCCCCGATCCTTGATACGCTTCATCTGCGCGCCCGGACGGACGCGCCCCCTTGCCCGCCATCGTCGGAGCCTGCGCAGCTTCCCCGAAGCGCAGGCCCTGTTGCAGATCGATGACAGGCCGAGCTTAGCGCATGTGCGGTGGTCGGGTAGCGCCAGGCCATGCCTGGCGGCTTTTCTCCACCAGGCAAACACAGCCGAGCGCGGGCTCGGCTCTACAGAATCGGGTTACCGCCCCAGCGCGCGGCGGATCTCTTCCAGCGCGCCGGGGTCATCCAGGGTCGACAGGTCGCCCGGGTCGCGCTGTTCGGCCAGCGCCTGCAGCGAGCGCCGCAGCAGCTTGCCCGAACGGGTCTTGGGCAGCGCGTTGACGACGTGTACATGCGCCGGCCGCGCCACCGCGCCCAGCGAGGCGGTCACCGCCGCCATCATCTCGGCCACCACCGGCGCCGGATCCTCGCCGTTGAGTCCCTGCTTGAGGGTGACGAACACCAGCGGCACCTGCCCCTTCAGTTCGTCCTTGACCCCGATCACCGCCGCCTCGGCCACGCGCGGGTGGCCGGAGATTGCCTCCTCGATCTCACGCGTGCCCAGGCGATGGCCGGCCACGTTGATCACATCGTCGGTGCGGCCAAGGATGAAGGTGTAGCCGTCGTCATCGCGGATGGCCCAGTCCAGCGAGCTGTACAGCAGTTCCTTGAAGTGGCTGAAGTAGCTCTGCATGAAGCGCGCATCGTCATTCCACACCGTACTCATGCAGCCCGGCGGCAGCGGCGGCGTGACCACCAGCACACCCTTCTGCCCGGCGGCGACTTCCTCGCCGGTGTTCTCGTCGATCACCTTCATGCGATAGCCGAGATTGGGGAAACCCGGCGAACCGAAGCGCACCGGCTTCATGTCCAGCCCCGGCAGCAGGGTCAGCGCCGGCCAGCCGGTTTCGGTCTGCCAGTAGTTGTCGATGATCGGCTTGCCCAGCGCCTCGCTGATCCAGTGCGCGGTGGGCTCATCCAGCGGCTCGCCGGCGAGGAACAGATACTTCAGCGCATCCAGGTCGTGGCGGTGGATGAAGTCGGCATCGTGCTTCTTCAGCACGCGGATGGCCGTGGGCGAGGAGAACATCGTGCGCACGTTGTACTGCTCGCACAGCGCCCACCAGATGCCCGGGTCCGGGTTGGTCGGCAGGCCTTCGTACAGCAGCGAGGTGCAGCCGCCGATCAACGGCCCGTACACGTTGTAGGAATGGCCGACGGCCCAGCCCACGTCCGAGGTGGAGAACATCACCTGGCCGGGCTTGCAGTCGAACACGGTCTGCATCGACTGCGCCATGGCCACTGCATAGCCACCGACATCGCGCTGCACGCCCTTGGGCTTGCCGGTGGTGCCGGAGGTGTAGAGCAGGTAGCTGGGTTCGCTGGATTCGAGCCATTTCACCGGCACGTCCACTTCGCCCACCTGCGCACGCAGTGCGGCGTACTCGACATCGCGTCCCTGCACGCGCGGCTCGGCCGGATCCAGCCCGCGCGAGACGATCAGCACGTGCGGCGGCGGGTTGGTGGCTTCGGCGCAGGCCGCGTCGACCATGGCCTTGTACGGAATGACCTTGCCACCACGCATGCCGGCGTCGGCGGCGATCAGCAGTTTCGGCTTGGCATCGTCGATGCGCAGCGCCAGGTTGTGCGCGGCGAAGCCACCGAACACCACCGAGTGCACGGCGCCGATGCGCGCGCAGGCCAGCATGGCGAACACGGCCTCGGCCATGTTGGGCATGTAGATGACGACGCGATCGCCGTGGCCGACACCGAGGCGCTGCAGCACCGCGGCGAAGTCATTCACTTCGCGGTACAGCTGGCGATAGGTGATTTCGCGGGTGACGTTGGTTTCGGTGGAGACCGCGACCAGCGCGAGCTGGTCGGCGCGATCGACGAGGTGGCGGTCGACGGCGTTGTAGCAGAGGTTGGTTTCGCCGCCGACATACCAGCGGCGGAACGGCGGGTTGCTGTAGTCCAGCACCTGCTTCGGCGGCACATGCCAGTAGATGCGCTTGGCTTCCTCGCCCCAGAAGGCCTCCGGCTCGTCGATCGAGCGGCGGTAGGTTTCCTCGTAGTTCATGACGCAGCCCTCCCAGACAAAGTCATGCAATCGAGGATAGTCCGGCGCTGGCATGCGGGCCGCCCTACCTTGGTAGGGGGTGGGGGTTGTTCTGCAGGGCTGCCGCCCTGCACCTGCAGAAGCCGAAGCAACAGCAGAAGCGGGTTTCCTGCGGGATGGCGGGGTGGGTCCGGTTGAGGGGGACGCCGTAAACCCGTCCATGGGGGCTTGGTCGCGGCATCCATGCCGCTCACACCCCCTCAACC
>JAFAFD010000320.1 GCA_023423675.1 Pseudomonadota bacterium
GGGCGGCGCCGCCGGCCCCACTACCGGAAGCCCGGATCAGCGCGCCAGCAGCGCGCGGGCCAGCTGCAGGTCACTCTGCTGCTGGGCAGCGGCATCCTGCTCGCGCAGGTGCACCAGTGCCGCCTGCAGGCGCGCGCCACGGATCTGGCCATCGCTGGCAACAAAGGCAGCCGCGTCATCGCGCGCAGCCAGCACAACCTTGTCATCACCCGAACTGCTGCCCGAGGTACCTGCCGAAGAAGCGGAGGCCGAACCGGCCGACGTACCGGCAGACGAGCCGGCGAAGCTGGAAGCAAAGCCGGCCAGCGGCAGGGACAGCAGGGCGAGCAGCAGAAGCGGACGGGTCATCGTGGTCAGGCCATCAGTGGGTATGCATGGAGCGTAATGGTTGCGTGAAGTCTTTGCCTGCATCAGACGTCGAACAGCTTGCCTGGATTCAGCCGCGCGTCGGGATCGAACGCGCGCTTGACCGCCTTCATCAGCGCGATTTCCGCCGGCCCGCGCGTGCTGTCCAGGTAGCCCTTCTTGACCAGGCCGATGCCGTGCTCGGCGGAAATACTGCCATCGAAGCGCGCCAGCACCTGCGCCAGCAGCTTGGTCACGTGCTCGCACTGCGTTACGAAATCGGCATCACTGGTGTCATCGGGTTTCAGCACGTTGATGTGCAGGTTGCCGTCACCGATGTGGCCGAACCAGACCACGTCGAAGTGCGGATATGCCTCGCCGATCAGCGCCTGGGTCTCGGCCAGGAACGCCGGCATTGCCGAGATCCGCACCGAGACGTCGTTCTTGTACGGCTTGTAGCGCGCCACCGCCTCGGTGATCCCCTCGCGCAGGCGCCATAGCTGGGCGGCCTGGGCATCACTGGCACTGATCACGCCATCGCTGACCCAGCCATTGCCCATGCAGTCCTCGAAGGCCGCCATGGCCGCTGCTTCCTGCGCCTCGTCATTGGCGGCGAACTCGGTGACCACGTAATACGGGTGCACCTCGTCGAACGGCGCCTGCGCACCGTGCGCCAGCACGTGTTCGAGCGCGCGCTCGGTGAAGAATTCGAAGGCCTGCAGCTGCAGCCGCGCACGGAAGGCGGCGAATACCTGCATCAGCACGTCGAAACTGGGCACCGCCAGCAGCATCACATTGCTGGCCGGCGGCGGGTCGGTCAGCTTCACCGTGGCCTCGACGATCACACCCAGCGTGCCCTCGGAGCCGATCATCAGCTGGCGGAAGTCGTAGCCGCTGGAATTCTTGATCAGGCCCTTGTTGAGTTCCAGCAGCTCACCGCTGGCGGTGACCACCTTCAGCCCGGCGATCCATTCGCGGGTGTTGCCGTAGCGGATCACGCGGATGCCGCCGGCATTGGTGGCGATGTTGCCGCCGATCGAGCACGAGCCGCGCGCGGCGAAATCCACCGGATAGATCAGGCCGTGTTCCAGCGCGGCATTGTGCAGCGCCTCGAGCGGCATGCCCGCCTGCACCACCAGGGTGCGGTCGACGGCGTCGTAGGACAGCGCCTTGTTCATCCGCTCCAGGCTGAGCACCAGCTCGCCATTGGCCGCCACCGCGCCGCCGGACAGGCCGGTGCGGCCGCCCGAGGGCACCACTGACACAGCCTCGGCCGCGCTCCAGCGCATCACCGCCTGCACCTCCTCCACCGTTGCCGGCAGGGCGATGGCCAGCGGCGCCGGGGTCCAGCGCCGGGTCCAGTCGCGGCCGTAGTGCTCCAGGTCGGCAGGGTCGGTCTTCAGCTTCAGGCCGGGACAGGCCTGCTGCAGCGAGGCGATGCGGGAATCGGTCATGACAGTCCAGCGCGGTGCGTGAAGAACGGGCAAGCGTGCCAGCGGCGCGGGCCAGCGTCCAGCCCCGTCAATGGCCAGCAGATGGCTACGAATGCAACTATTTCCGCACTGCACCATGGCCCCGGCGATCTGGCATAGTGGTCAGCCCCTGTCCCACTGGCCGTGCCGCACCATGTCGCCGAAGAAGACCTCGTTCCCCAAGCAGGATATCCGCGTGCTGTTGCTGGAGGGGGTCAGCCAGACCGCCGTGGAGGTGTTCACCTCCGCCGGCTACAGCCAGATCGAAGCGCACAGCAAGGCGCTGCCGGAAGACGAACTGAAGGCCCGCATCGCCGAGGCGCACATCGTCGGCATCCGCTCGCGCACCCAGCTGAGCGCGGAGGTGCTGGCCGAGGCCAAGCGCCTGATCGCGGTAGGCTGCTTCTGCATCGGCACCAACCAGGTCGACCTGGACGCGGCCGAGCTGGCCGGCATCCCGGTGTTCAACGCCCCCTATTCCAACACCCGCAGCGTGGCCGAGCTGGTCATCGCCGAAGCGATCATGCTGACCCGCGGCATTCCGCAGAAGAACGCCGAATGCCATCGCGGCGGCTGGTCGAAGTCGGCCAGCGGCAGCCATGAAGTGCGTGGCAAGACCCTGGGCATCATCGGCTACGGCCACATCGGCACCCAGGTCGGCGTACTGGCTGAATCGCTGGGCATGCAGGTGATCTTCCACGACGTGGAAACCAAGCTGTCGCTGGGCAACGCCCGCGCTGCCGCCAGCCTGGACGACCTGCTGGCGCGCGCCGACATCGTCACCCTGCACGTGCCGGAAACCCCGTCCACGCAGTGGATGATCGGCGCCACCGAGCTGGCGAAGATGCGCCCCGGCGCGCACGTGATCAATGCCGCGCGCGGCACCGTGGTCGATATCGACGCGCTGGACGCAGCCTTGGCCAGCGGCCATATCGGCGGCGCCGCGCTGGACGTGTTCCCGATCGAGCCGAAGGGCAATGGTGATGTCTTCGAATCGCCGCTGACCCGCCACGACAACGTGATCCTGACCCCGCACGTAGGCGGCAGCACGCTGGAAGCGCAGGACAACATCGGCATCGAGGTGGCGGCCAAGCTGGTGCGCTACAGCGACAACGGCAGCACCCTGTCGGCGGTCAATTTCCCGGAAGTGACCCTGCCCGAGCATGCCGACAGCCTGCGCCTGCTGCACATCCACCAGAACGTGCCGGGCGTGCTGTCCAAGGTCAACGAGATCTTCTCGCG
>JAFAFD010000375.1 GCA_023423675.1 Pseudomonadota bacterium
GGCTTCCAGAGCCGGCCGCCCTTTTTCGGTGGCAATCCATTTAGTGTAGATGCCTGCGAAGAACGTCGAGTGCGACCGCGGCATTCGTAACGCACGGCGAAATATTGCACACGCGTTGAAATGAAAAAGCCGGGAGTCTGCGCCAGGCTTCCTGCAATTAAACTTTGCTTGCGATGAATCGCGAGGCGTCAGTCGTTACACTTCGCTGTAATCGAGACTTCGCGGCAAGCCCCGTTCCTCGGTTCCGCTTAGATGGTTGTCAAGCCTGCTCGACCGGCCCAACTTCTCCATAAGGGGGTTGGCAATTGCCGTAACAACCTCCTCCTCCGGGCAGCCAGCCTCCAATGCCGCCGCCGCCACCACCCCCACCCCCACCGCCCCCGGCTCCAGGTTGCCCAGCGGTGCTGCCGTCATTCGATGAGTCCTGTGCGCGCTGGCCGCAGGGCTTTTCAACGTGAATCATGGCGCGCCCGGTCATCATCATGATCCTGGTGGTGTAACTCACATTTCCTTTGAAGTAGTTGTTACGCCAAACGGCGGCACCAACAACCTTCTCCGCGGCTTCATCCAGCTTCTTATTGAAGGCCGAGGCAAAAGGATCGCTGGCGCCTGCGGCGCGCTCTTTTGAGATGTCCTTGATATCGACTTTCAGGGGAGGGAGAGGTGGGATGGGTAGTTCTGAACAGGCGATTGCAATGCCGGCGCAACATCCAGCAGAAATCAGGCACAGCTTTACAGACGTTTTGAACTCTTGCTCCTTGCGTATGAAACGAACAACTACTCAGACGGTAGCGGTCGAGGATCGGGGATGAACTCGTTTCCGGTTTTTTCCCGATACATGGAATCCAGCGTTCTGCTGAGCTTCAGCGCTTCCGCTTCACCACGCATTCGCTGTTCAACTGTCAATGGAGTTCTGAACATCATTTCCCTGGCCAGTGCCAGTGATGTATCTCCTCTCATCTCGGCGACTCGCGCGATTGCGTAGCCGGTGGTTACATCACCTTGTGTGCTTCCAGCAAAGAACGACGCAGCAGACTGCAGCGCATAGAGGTTGCCCTCAGCGCCTTTGATCAACAGTCGATCCAAGGCTTCGCGCTCTGGCAACGCCCGCGTGTCCAACATGACTTGGGCAACGATGTCCCCAGCATTGGCCGCACTCCAAAGGATGCCGTCGGAGGCGCCGGTGAACGTCTCATGCTGTTCCTTGTTCGGGTATCCATGCCGATCCAGCCAGTGCTGCTCCTCCACGGTCGTGGCTCCCCATGGGTCATCGTCGAAGCCCATGCCTTGCCGTGTTGCGCGTGGCAAGGAAACACCTCCAGCTGCGGCAGGCGGATTCTTTTCGCCCTTCTGCCTATGTACTTCGTCAACCGGAATCATGGTGGTGCTTTTGTTGTCTTGGACGGCCCCCACGCTTGATCCATCTACTGCGCAGCCCGACAAAAAGGCCGTAAGCACGCAGGTCAGCACCAGCAGGTGGCCGCTGCTGCCTGAACGTGTGAAACGATGGGTTTTATTCACTACCTGTTCCCGAAGTCCTATTAACCGCTCGTGGCGACGGAAACTGATGCATGACCCGGTCAGCGTCAAGCTCGTTGTGTAGTAGGGAATATCTGACGCAGGCTGACACGCATTTCACCTAAGCTGAACTGCGATTCTGTGCGTCGATCAGTGGGAGCTACAGATTTCTGGGCGTTTGGACTTTGGTGGAATGCGTCAACGGCAGACGTTGGCATGTCTGGATGCCGGCGCCAGGAAGAACTCGAGCCATGGCGTAGTCACCAGCCGTGCAGGATGCTGCACGGCTGGCAGGCAGTTATCGAGTCGACTCATGCAGTTGCGCTACCGCGGCCGCACCCGTTCTGCCGCGTGCGTACCCAGTTCCAGGCAGGCCATCATCAGACCTTCCATCACGCGCGGGCCGACATCATGTTCCGGGCCGCCATGCTGGCGGCTACGCTCTGCGGCCAGTATCACTTCATGCACGATGCGTAGCCCGGCAAGGGCGCAATCGGCATCGGCCAACTGGATGCGTCGGCCAATCGGCAGTTTGGTTCGGGCCAGGGGTGGCCATCACTGCTGGCACCCGCGCCGATACGCTGCAGGTTGGCGATGAAACCGTGGGAATCAGGGACAGCGTCTTCGGTGTTGGCCGGGTCGTTGTGGCCGCTACTGGGAAACGGGACGTGCTTTGCGTTCATGGCGTGTGCTCCGTACAGAGAGGACGGCAGCGCCACCGGAAGAGGTGGCGGACGGTACGTGGCGGCAAAGACCGGGAGATGCTGATACCGGCGGGCGCAAGCGCCCCCACGCACCGCCCGCCATGGAACGCGGACGGATTGCCAGCCGGCGCCGCACGAAGCGACGCCGGCCGGCAAGCGTAAACAGCATCTCCACGGGCTTTGCCGACCCGGCCACCCTTTTTCGGTGGCAATCCATCTAGTGCACATGCCTGCGCGCAGCACCAAGGGCATCCGCGACAGCCATGAAAATGCGGCGCAGTATTGCATACGCCAGAGGCCATGAAATCCGTTGTTTCACCCGCATTTTTCTGGCGTTGAACTTCGCGGGAAAGAAGTCCCGGGTGCATCACGCGGCACGCAGCCGATCGGTTCAATCGCGACAGCTTATTCGTAGATCGGGTAGCGGGCGGTCCCCGGGTGGAAACCCGGCAGGATAGAAACGGCGAGGCGAAGAAGCTTGGAAGAAGCGCGTGCCACCAGCATCAACGTGGCACGGGCCCAAGGAGTAACGGGATCGACTGCACAGGAAGGACGGCCACACTGACGGATTTCCGTACTCAAACGAACAATCCAATCGTCAGCATTTTCCCTTCATGTACTCCTCGCGAGTTTCGCAGCGGCGCCGACAAATTTTCTGCTGTCTGCGCAGTCGTCCTCGACCATAGCCATCGACGCGGGTGCGCGCAACGTCTGCCTGGACTGAATCTGCCGGCGGGCGCGTTCTGCAGCTCAAGCCGTCCAGCAGCAGTAGCGAGCACGCCACGGCACATGCGCCTGTCACCAATACGCGGTAAACATGACGACTGCCCATGTCTACCCGCAGGGAAGTCGATCATGCAGAGCAAGCTCCAGGTCACGCTGTACGGAACCCTTGGCGATAGCCCGGCACTGCAGTTGCCCGGGCTGGAAGGGCCGTCGGTCGCCATCCTGGAATCGACGCTGCGGCAGCTCGTCTCCGATCTCTACACCGCCCGCTCCCTGCTCAACCCCGAGCAGCTGGACGAGGCACAGAAGGAGCTGGACCGCGTGGTGGAGCGCTGGGTGGACATCCACGAGGGCCTGCTGCTGGACGTGGAAGTGCACCGAAAGCGCTGACGTGATTGGCGCTAAGCGGTCGCCGATCCGCCATCCCAGCCGCAGCCGCCGACCGGACGGGAGGCAGTTTATTGTCCTGTGGTGACATGTGATGTCGCATTAGGCCTGATTTTCGGATCGCTCTCCTCGACCGAGAGAAGATGCAATCGCTCCTAGTGCCCAAGCGGGCACGCTGATGAATGTGCTGATCGACGCATCTTCAAAGGAGCGTGCTGGATGAAAGGATGGCGATCCCCTGAGTTCCTGTCGGCGGAGTCTCTGCACCGTCGGATTGATGTCCGCTGGCCTGGCCAGGCGGCAGCGCCGGCACTATGGCCGCACGCGGTGCGCTACCAGGACGCCCTGAATCAGCCTTTTCAGCTCACGGTGCTCTGCCTCGCCGCTGATGCCGCGCCAGAGGTAGAGACGTTGAGAGGCCGGGTCGTTGCCTTCGGCCTGGATACGGGGGCGCAGCAGCGGCGCTGGCTGTGCGGCATCGTGTCCGGTGTGGCCGCTGGCGATGGTACAGGGCAGTTTGCGACTGTCGAACTCTCGGTGGAGTCGGCGCTGTCGATGCTGGATCGGCGCCGCACCTGCAGGGTCTTCCAGGACAGGACCGTACCTGAAATTGTCTCTTCGATTCTTGACGAGCACATCAGCCGCAATCCCGTCATCGCCTCCTGCTTCTCCTACCAGACACTGCTCAACCGGAGTTACGCCCTCCGGTCCTATTGTGTCCAGTTCAATGAAAGTGATCTACGCTTCATTGACCGGCTTCTGGCAGAAGAGGGCATCGCCTACTTCTTCAGGTTTGAAGGCGGCAGCGATGAGTGCAGTCACCAGCTGGTACTCACCGATGCCGGGGCCATCGCGGCCGATGCACCGCATTCGCTGCATTTCCGCCCCAGTGGTACGCCTGCCAGCGGACGCCAGCAGTGGATCAGCCAGTGGCAGCGGATGTCCCACCTCATCCCCCGCAGTGTCGCCTTGGCCAGCCAGGACTACCGTGCAGGCTGCCCGCTGCGTGGTCGCGACGAAGCAGCAGTGGCGCAGGACAGCAACAGCCGACAGGCCGACCGCTCCCTGAGCGACTATCAGGCACTGCCCCTTACTACGCCGACCACGACCGGGAGCTGGACACGTACGCTCGCCTGCGCATGCAGGCAGAGGAAATGAAGGCGGTCTCGTTCATCGGCGAAGGGCCACCCAGTGATCTTCCTCTCGCTACCGGCTTCGTACTCGAAGATCATCCTGCCCATTCGCAAGCTGGGCAGCGGCGACGGACATTCATCACCACGTCGACTCATCTCGAACTGCGCAACAATCTGCCTGAAGCAGCGCAGCCTGACTGCGCGGCGGATGAGGCCTCGATGGATGAGTGCTTGGCCGCCAGCTACGGCGACCACCTGCGTTTCACCGCCGTGGCCGAAGGCACAGCGCTGGTGCCCGCCTACGCTGACCTTCTCGACCGGCCTACCGCCCCGGGGATGCAGACCGCTATCGTGGTCGGCCCTGCAGGAGAGGAGGTCCATACCGATGAACTCGGCCGCATCCGCATCCGATTCCACTGGCAGGAGGCTGACCAGCACCCGTCCGATACGCCGGAGGCGAGCGAGCGCTCCTCGACGTGGGTGCGTGTGTCCTGGCCCGGGGCTGGGGATGGCTTCGGGTACCAGTTCCTGCCACGCGTCGGCCAGGAAGTGCTGGTCGCCTTCCTGCACGGGGATATTGATCGCCCCGTGGTGGTGGGCGCGCTGCATAACGGGCGCCAGGCACCGCCGAGGTTCAGTGGCCAGCACGGCCTGCCCGGCAACCGCGCGCTGGCAGGCATCCAGTCGCGCGAGCATGGCGGCGAGGGCTACGGCGAGCTGCTGATGGACAACACCCCGGGTGAAGTCCGTACGCGGCTGGCCGCCAGCCCCTTCGCCAGCGAACTGAACCTGGGCCACTTGAGCACGCCACGCAGGGACGGGCACGCCCAGCCGCGCGGCGAGGGTGCCGAACTGCGGACCGATGCCGCACTGGCCCTGCGCGCTGCGCACGGGGTATTGCTCAGCACCTATGCGCGCCAGATGGCGTCGGGCGAGCAGTTGGACCGGCAGGAACTGCTGGCACTTCTGGATGACTGCACGCAGCTCTTCCGGGGCCTGGGCGAGGCGGCCGCCGCACGCGGTGCCTCTGCCTTCGAGGACGAAGGCATGGCGGAGCTTGTGCGCGCCCTGCGTGAGTGGCCCGATGCGCGCGCGCCGGGGGAAGGTGCACCGCTGGTGGCCGTGGCGGCGGAAGGGGGGCTGCTCAGTGCCACCCCGGCATCCCAATTGCAGTACGCCGGTCGCAACCACGATGTGGTGGCAACCGACGATGTACAGAGCAGCAGTGGCGGCCACACCCGGCTGATGGCGGGGCGTGGGCTTTCCCTTTACGCGCAGGATGAGCACCTGCAGGTGATCGCCAACCACGGCGATGTGATCCTGCAGGCGCAGCAGGCCGACCTGCAGGCGCGTGCGGAAAACAACCTGCTGCTGGCGGCGAGCGAGGGCGAGGTGGTGATCTCCGCGCCGCGCATCCGCCTGGTGGCTGACGACGGCAGCTATCTCAGGCTCGGCGGCGGCATCGAGCTGGGCACTGACGGCACTGCTGTGGTGCATGCAGCACGCCATGAATGGCTGGACGCGAAGATCGACAGCGCCGACACGGCTGCGTTCGCACGTGACCCGGCCAGTCGGCAATTGCGCTTCCACTACGAGGGTGATCTACAGGCCGTTGCAGCAGGCGTTCAGCACACCCTGTCGCTGGACGATGGAGACACGGTGCAGGGCAAGGCTGACGCCGACGGGCTGGGTGAAGCCGTGCAGCGTGATGGCATGCAGCGCGTACGGGTACAGGCGCGGCAGAAGATCGAAGATGCCCAGGGAGAGACCGATGGCTGAGCGTATCGTAACGGACAACCTCGCCACCCGCTTGCTGCCCAATACCACCCAGCCGAAGAACGTGCCCGTTCCGCGGGCACGGCCGGGCGTGGTGATCTTCCTGCACGGTGTGAACGACCCGGGTGCATCTTATGCGTCGGTGGAAACTGGACTGTGCCAAGGGCTGAATGAGCGGCTGGACCGGCAGGATCTGAAGCCGGGGCGGTATGGCGAACGGTTCTGGGAGGCGAAGAGCAAGGATCGCAGGACGCACGACGAGGACGGCGTCGACGTTCTCGATGACCCTGATACCTACCTCTACAAGCGAAATGACGCACACGCCAAGAGCGTGCTCATCCCGTTCTATTGGGGCTACCGCGCGGCAAAGAACGAGATCCTTCGGGATGAGAAAGGTGATCCCGCCAAGGTGCGTACCCAGTATCAAGATAAGAATGGCAATCGTCTTGATCGTCACTTCGGTAAACCGGGCGGCTTCTTTGTCAATGCCACCAATAACCTGCCGGAGATGTATGGCGAGGGTTTCGATGCATTCAAGCGGCATTTCGCCAATCCGCACCTGGATCGCACCAAGTTCATGGGCGCCTGCCCGCATCGGCGTTACTTCGTGCTGGCCGCCGAGCGGTTGGCAGCGCTGGTTACCACGATACGCAGCATCTACCCGTCCGAAACCATCACCATCATGGGCCACAGCCAAGGCACGCTGATCACCTTGCTGTCGCAGGCCCTGCTGATCGACCGCGGCGCGCGTTGCGCCGATTGCGCGATCATGGTGGCGAGCCCTTACTCCCTCATTGCCGAGAAGACGCCGGCCGGGGGAGACACACTGCGCACGTTGCAGCGCATTGTCGAGCGGATGACCCAGACACCCTATACGTTGCCTTCATTGGATGACCTGGCGGCCGGGCAACCGAAATCGTATGGTCGTGCGGGCCCACAGTGGAGCTCCGGTCAAGGGCAACGGCTCGGCAAGAGTGGATCCACCGTCGTATTCCCAGAGCGCGACAACCGGGGCAAGGTCTATCTGTACTTCAGCCCCGATGACACCACAGTAGGACTGGCCGATGTATCGGGCATCGGCACGTTGGGCGTGCCTGATCTTGTTGATGGTGGCCGACCTGGCATGACCCGACTGGCGAAAATCGGCTTCAAGCAACGCATGTGGACCAGGCGCCATCGGCATGGGAAGCCTGTGATGGTCGGCGATGCGCCCGCGCACCTTGCGTTGAGAGCTGAAGGCGAAGTTCGCTACGTTGGCGATACGACCGCCATAGAAAGCCTCGGCGGAATAGTCAAATGGGGCACGGCGGCAGCGCTGACGGTGGCCATCGCTGAAGGCAGTCAGGTGCTCATCAACGGCGAAGCGCTGGTGCCGCCACACGCACCCCAGATGTTCGGTGGGGAGGCAGTGAAGGGGACGCCCGCCACGCCCGGCATGGACCGGCCAGACGTTGTCAGTGTGCACGTGGCGCTGGGTAAAGCCAGTGCAAAATTTCCGGGCATTCCTTTGCCGAAGGAGTACATGCGGCTCAGCCCAGAGGCTGCGTTGGAGAAGTACAACAAGGATAAGGAAGAAGACGACCAGACCAGCGAAGTCCGTGCAGCCGGCTGGCTCAAAGGCAAAGAGCGCGAGATGACACCCAACGAGATACGCGAGTGGATGAGTCGCTCCGACGAGGTGCTGGACGAGAACAGCTACCACTCTGGGGTGCTGCGTGATCCGGAGAACCATCGCTGGGTGACCGCAATGGATGTGGCGATCGGGCAAGGACACAGCCTGGACGATCCGCAGTGGCGGGAGCTGCTGACGTTGATGGCGGATTGGCGGATGACCGATAAAGAAATGGAGAAACTGCAGAAGAATTCGAAGTGGGCAGAGCTCGATCCGAGAGTTCGAGATCTGGTGAAGGCTTCGGGCAAGTACTACCTGACAGGTGAGTTCCCTCCTGCGTCTTTGGTAGATCTCAAGAAGCTGCCCTCCCTGATCGATGGCCATATTCCGGAAGGTGGCTGAGCATGCCGATTTTCCAGGATGCGCGCCCAAGTGCGAAACCCTACGTCTGGTCTGCGTGCCTGCTGAGCATTTCATGGGGGGCATTGTTGTTGGCTTTGGCGCTCACAAATGACACAGGTGCTGCGATGACCACGAAGGAGATGGGGTATATGGCAAAAGCAGTTCTTCTAGGTGGGGCAGCTCTCAGCGCCTTGGTGGCACTGGCCTTTGGCGGACATTGGGCATTCAATGCGGCGACCAGCAGATCGCCGCTGCAGTCGGTGCCAGACACTGAACCGCTCGTCGGGCGAGAGGTGGCTGATCGAGATGATCCAACGTGGTCGCTGGAAATCCGTGGGATCGGCATGGCACCTGGCGCGTCCCATCAGACTTCTGTGTGGAAGAAGATCCGCGAGAAGGGAAGTGACTTTGCGTCTATCTACTCGCAGGATCCGCTCGACTACACGGACTCGGAACAATGGCGACGAGACAGCGCTGAGATAAGAATGGGCGCAGCGTTCAAGTACGCGGTCAGCGATGCGGTTGCTTACTGGCCGATCCCCACCTTTGCAGTGGAACCGCCGAATGTCGGGAAATTCGAGTTCATGGGCGCGGCTGGGCTGATTGACGCAGGTCGATTTGGTGGCTCGCTTGGCGTTACGTTGTTTCTGTGGCAACAGGACGCCAACACCACGCGTGCGCAGCCAACGATCAAGAAAATCTATAACTTCTTCGATGAGAACCCTGAACCGCCTGCAGTCGTCCTGGCTGTGCGCGATGGAGAGGTCATGCGTGACCGTTACAGTCCGCAGGATAAGCCTCTCATCTCAGAGGGCCACTATGTCCCCTCCATTATCGACACCACCGCAGTGCTCACCCTCGCGCGCAGCGATCGGGTAGACCGCTATCTGCGCCCCTATGCGCCCACCTATCGCGAGAACACCCAGGACACGCGATTTGATCTGAGCAAGCTGTGGTTCCACTACTTCGAGGCCGAGCGGCGCGTCGGACAGGAGTACGAGGCCCGGCAACGTGCGCGTGGCGTACAGGATCCCTGGTTCCCCGGCACCCTCCCCACCGAAGAGTGGCAGGCAACCCTCCCCGAACTCTGGAAGCACACCAACAACGTCGGCCCCGGCAAGTTCACGCAGACGCCCTGGCTGCCAGTGCGCTGGCCGCAGCACCAGATCGACGAATTCGACCGGATGCCGAACCTGGGGCATCTGCATCGGCCGATCAAGGTGATGCTGCACGATGCCGAGGGCAAGCTGCTGAAGCCCGCCCTGCAGGCCCAGGCGCTGGCCGAGGGCTGGAAACAGGCGCTGGCAACGTTGCCCGAAGGTCATGCCCCCGTGCGTGTCTTCCACGACAGCCACGACGGTACCGCACTGGGTATTGCCTTGAATGCGGCCCTGCATTCCTTGAATTCAGACGGGCATGGCCTGGAGTTGAACAACGTGGACGAGGGGTACGACATCGGCCGCCGCATCGGCAATGTGGGCATTACCAGCCCTGTGGTGCAGATCGGCCTGGGCGCCATTGCCAGCTACCACCAGGGCGGCGTGAGTGCCGTGGTCTACGCCGGTGCCGATGGCAGCGCGACGATCCAGATGGTGCGCCCGCCCAGTGACGGGGAAAAGGCGCGTAACGATGCCCAGCATCGAACAGCCGATCCCTTCATGTGGCGGGTGCCAGGTGGGGGCAGCTGACCAACGTAGATGTTTCAAAGCTGCCATAGGCGGTGCTCGTTGACCCCGTAGCACGTGTGCACGGTCACCCTGCAGCTCCAAGCGCTTTTTTTCATAGCCGTTTACCTGGATCGAGCCCGATTGCTACGGCAGCACTGTTGTTGGCTTTGGCGCTCACAGATGACACAGGTGCTGCGATGACCACGAAGGGGATGGGGTATATGGCTAAGGCAATTCTTTTGGGTGGGGCAGCTCTCAGCGCCCTGGTGGCAGTCGCGTTTGCCGGGCATTGGACGTTCAAAGCAGCGACCAGCAGATCATCGTTGGAGGAGCTGCCGGGCACAGTACCGATCGCTGCACTAGAAGTGGTTGATCGAGATGATCCAACATGGTCGCTGGAAATTCGTGGGCTCGGAATTACGCCTGGCGAACGCTTTCAGTCCGAAGCGTGGTCAAAGATTCAAGAAAAGCACGACGACTTTGCGTCCATCTATTCGCAGGACCCGCATGACTACACCACCTCGCAGCAATGGCGCCGAGACAGCGCTGCGATAAGAATGGGTGCAGCGTTCAAGTACGCAGTCAGCGATGCGGTTGCTTACTGGCCGATTCCCAGCTTTGCCGTGGAACCGCCGAATGTCGGAGAACGAGAGAACATCCGAGCGGCAGGGTTGATCAGTTCAGGACGAAACGGCGGATCGCTGGGGGTGACGTTGTTCCTGTGGCAACAAGATGCCAACACAACCCATGCGCAGTCGATGATCGAGGATGTCTACGCCTTCATGGGGAACCATCCCGAGCCGCCATTAACCGTGCTTGCCACGCGTGACGGAG
>JAFAFD010000389.1 GCA_023423675.1 Pseudomonadota bacterium
GAGCAGTCGAGCAAGCTCGACTCTACGGGCCAACGGCAGCCGAGCATGGGCTCGGCTCTACAGATGGGCGTCAGGCTGTTGTCGGGGCCTGCACGGCGATGCGGTTGCCTTCGCAATCGGCGATCTCCGCCACGCGCCAGGCGCCTGCCTCGGCGGGGCCGAATCGCAGCGCGGCACCCGCCTGCAGCGCACGGGCAAGGCTGGCATCGAGATCGTGCACGCCGACATAGATGCGCGCGCCCCGCGCGGACGGCAGGTAATCCGCGCCATGGACCAGCGCCATGCTGGCACCGCCTGCATCGTCGTCGAACGGCAGGTACGCCATCGTGCAGTCGTGCACCTCCACCGGGGCACCGATTTCCACCTGCAGCCACTGCTGGTAGAACGCGATGGCGCGGGCCAGGTCGGCCACCGGAATCTCGACGTGCATGACAGGGTTCATCGCCGCACCATACCGCTTCAGATGATGCGCAGGGTAATCGCCTTCAGCACTGCGCGGGTGCGGTCGCGGGTGCCCAGCTTGTCGAGGATGCTGGATACGTAGTTCTTCACCGTGCCTTCGGCCAGGAACAGGCTGCGCGCGATTTCCTTGTTGCTGTAGCCACCGGCCAGCAGGCGCAGGATGGCCACTTCGCGTTCGCCGAAGGTGTCGCTGGGTGGCGCTTCATCATGGAAGCGGTAGCGCGAGCGCACCGGTCCGGTACTGACCGGCAGCAGCAGGGTTTCGCCAGCGGCGACGCGCTCGATGGCTTCGCGCAGGTCGGCCGGCGCTGCATCCTTCAGCAGAAACCCCTGCGCACCCGCTTCGCTGGCGCGCAGCAGCAGGTCGCTTTCATCGAAGGTGGTCAGCAGCAGGCAGGGCGTGGCGTCGCCGCGTGCACGCAGCTGGCGCAGTGCCTCAATGCCATCCAGGCCGGGCATGCGGATATCACTGAGCACCACGTCCACCGGCTGCGTGGCCAGCGCATCCAGCAGTGCCTGGCCATCCTCGGCTTCCAGCACCACCTGCACGCCCAGGCCCTGCAGCAGCGCGCGCAGGCCGGCGCGGACCAAGGCCTGGTCATCGGCCAGGGCGACACGGATCGGTGCGCCACTCATACCGGCAACCGCGCGATCAGGTGCATGCCGCCCTGCTCGGTACGGGCCAGCTCCAGCTGCCCCTGCACATCGGCCAGGCGCTCACGCATGCCGGAAATGCCATTGCCCTCGCGGATGCGCTCGGCGCGCTGGCCGTCATCGCGGATATCGATACGCAACCGGGAATCCTCTTCGCTCATCGTCAGCCATACGTTATCGGCTTCGCCATGCCGTGCGGCGTTGGTCAGGGCTTCCTGCACAAGGCGCAGCACCGTCTCGGCCGTGCGTGGATCGGTGACCCGCACGCCCTCGGCAATCCGCAGCTGCAGGCGCGGGCGCGGGAACGGCGCGGCCAGCGCATGCAGGGCGGTGTCCAGATCCAGGCCGCGGTCATCGCGCATGGACTGCACGACCTGGCGGATGTCGGCCAGCAGTTCGCCGGACAGCTGTTCGGCGGTCTGCAGGCCCTCGCGTCCGGCCAGCACCGGATCGGCGGCCAGCGCACGCAGGTTGAGGCGCATGGCGGTGAGCTTGTGCCCCGCCACGTCGTGCAGTTCGCGCGCCAGGCGCAGGCGCTCGGCATCGCGGGCGCTGTCGGCCAGCAGGGCACGGGTGGCCAGCAGATCGGCATTGACCCGCGCCAGCTCGTCGCGGGCCAGCGCCGTGCTGCGCGCATAGTGCGCGGTCAGCGCGGCAAAGGCCTGGAAGCCGCCGTACAGCAGCACCACCAGCAGCGGCTGGGTGAAACCACTGTGGCGCAGCACGGCGTACTCGGCCAGGTTGGCCAGCAGCGCAACCACCAGCACGAAGCGCGGCGGCCAATGCTCGGCCAGCTGCGCAACCAGCACCACCAGCAGCACCGGTGCCGTGCCGGTGCGTGGCTGCAGGGCGATGAGGGCGACCGCCAGCAGCGCCTGCAGCACGGCAACGACCGCGCGGAGGCGGGTCGGCAGCCCGACCCAGCCGTGCACCGCGAACAGCAGCAGGAAGGCGCCGAGCAGCAGCAGGCTTGATCCGGCCCCGCTGCGCTGCACGCCGAATGACAGGCCGACCACCAGCACGGTGATCACGCCGGCAAGGCTGAGGGGACGCAGGAGATGGCGGAGCAGGCTGGGCATGGCGGCATGCTGACCGGCCCGGGCCCCTGCCGGCAATGGGTCCAGCGCAGAAAGTGACTTCTGGCACGTCGGATCGATGACCACTGGCCCTGAACCCGGGCCAGCCCCCGGCGCAGACTGGCCCCACACCTCCCGACGGAACTGCCGCCATGATCCGCACCGCCCTGACCTGCTGCCTGCTCGCTGGCCTGCTGCTTGCCGGCGGCACCCACGCCGCCGAGCTGACCGTGAACGTGCACGATGTCCGCGCCCAGACCGGCACCCTGCGCGCCGCCCTGGTGTCCTCCGACGAGGCCTGGAACGGCAAGGCCGCACCGGTGCAGGCGCAGCAGGCACACCCGCAGGGCGAGAGCCTGCACTTCACCTTCAAGGATCTGCCGGCCGGCAGCTACGCCGTGCTGCTGACCCACGACGAGAATGACAACGGCAAGCTCGACACCAACCTGGTGGGCATGCCGATCGAAGGCTACGGCTTCAGCAACAATCCGCAGGTGATGCGCAAGCCGACCTTCGAGGAAGCACGCTTCGCGGTGCCCGCCGCCGGCACCGCCATCGACATCACCCTGCGCTGATTCTCCTTCCCGCACCGAGGCCCGCCATGGATCGTCGCCGCTTCCTCCGCACCCTGATCAGCAGCACCGCTGGCCTGGCCCTGGGCGCCAGCGCCCTGCGCAGCGCCCCGGCCTTCGCCAATGACCCGGCGCAGTTCGCCCTGGGCCTGCAGGAGCATCCGTGGCTGCTGGGCTGGCGCGGGGTGAGCAGCGAGACGCTGGGCCCGGCCACGGTGCAGCTGCAGGGCCGGCTGCCGGCCGGCCTGGCCGGCACGCTGTACCGCAACGGCCCGGCCTGGAGCGAGCGCGGCACCCTGCGCTACGACCACTGGTTCGATGGCGACGGCATGGTCCACGGTTGGCACTTCAATGGCGATGGCAGCCTGACCCACCGCGCACGCATGGTGGCCACGCCGAAGTTCACCCGCGAGCAGAAGGCCGGTCGCTTCCTCTACCCCGCCGCCGGCACCAGCGTCCCCAACGCACAGGCCGTGCGCAACAACGACGATGCCAACGTGGCCAACACGTCGGTGATGGCGCTCAATGGCCGCGTGTTCGCCCTGTGCGAATCGGGCTCGGCGTTCGAGGTGCATCCCGATTCGCTGGAGACGATCGGCCCGGTGACCTGGCGCCCTGACCTGGCGGCCCTGCCGTTCTCGGCGCACCCGCTGGTGGACCGCGATGGCAGCGTCTGGAACTTCGGCTCGATCAGCCTGATGGGCGGCGCCGGTCTGCTGGTCTGGCACATCGGCAAGGATGGCCAGCTGATCAGCGCCGATGTGATCGCCACGCCCGGCCGTGGCTACCTGCATGCCTTCACCATGACCGACCAGCACCTGGTCTTCGTGCTGGCGCCGTTCGACTTCAATGAGAGCGGCGGCAGCTTCTTCGAACGCATGCAGTTCGCCCCGCAGCGCGCAGCCAACATCGCGGTGGTATCCAAGGATGCGCCGGACAAGGCGCAGTGGTTTGAAGCGCCGTTCGCGGCGATCTACCACTTCGGCGATGCACACCGCAGCAAGGACGGGATCGTGGTGCGCGCCGTGCGCCGGGACAACATGGACGAAGCCCGTTCGCCGATGAAGGAAGCAATGGCCGGTGACGGCGCCCACGCCACCAACGGCCACAGCAGCCTGGTGGAACTGCACCTGGACCTGCGCCGTGGCCAGGCGCGCTGGCAGGATACCGGCATCAGTACGGTGGAATTCCCGCTGTTCGACCCGCGCACGCCCGACAGCCGCGCGGCCCGCCTGTACGCACCGACCGTCGATGGCACCAGCAATACGCCGTACTTCAATGCGGTGGCCGCCTTCGACGTGGAGCGTGGCCGCCGTCAGGTGTGGCGCTATGGCAGCGACATCATGGCCGAGGAGCATGTGTTCGTGCCCCGCCCCGGCAGCCGCAATCCGGATGATGGCTGGCTGGTCGGAACCCTGCTGGATCCGGTGAACAAGCGCAGCGGTATTGCCGTGCTGGATGCGCGCCATGTGCAGGACGGCCCGCTGGCGCAGGCCTGGCTGCCGTACGCGGTGCCGCTGGGTTTCCACGGCACGTTTGCCGCGCGGGCGTAACCGCAGGCGCACGCCGCGCGCACGCGGCCGCTGGCATGCTGGCGTTCCCCGTGTTCCCCGGAGTGCCCCCATGCCGCTGTCCGACCACCGTGCTGTACTTGCTCCACACGGTCACCTGCGCGTGGCGATCAACCTGGGTAACCCGGTGCTCGCCCAGGGCGATGCGCGCTCGCCGCGCGGACCGTCCGTGGAGCTGGCCACGACGCTGGCGCAGCGGCTGGGCGTGCAGGCGCGTTTCACCTGCCACGATGCGGCGGTCTCGGTCGTGGCCGCTGCCGCCGAGGACGGCTGGGACCTGGCGTTCCTGGCGGTGGATCCGGCGCGTGCCGACCGGATCGCGTTCAGTGCGCCCTATGTGGAGATCGAAGGCACCTACCTGGTGCGCGAAGCCAGCCCGGCGCGAACGTTGGCCGACCTCGACCGCGAAGGCGTGCGCATTGCGGTGGGTCGCGGCGCGGCCTACGACCTGTACCTGAGCCGCGAGCTGAAGCATGCGCGGATTGAGCGCGCCGAGACCTCGGCGGCGGCGATCGATCTGTTCGACCAGCAGCAGCTGGATGCGGCGGCCGGTGTGCGGCAACCGCTGCAGGCCTGGGCGCAGGCGCATCCCGGGCATCGGGTGCTGGCCGATCGCTTCACCGCGATCCAGCAGGCGGTGGCCGCCCCGGCCGCGCGCCCGGCGGATGCACTGCAGGCGTTGTTTGCCGAGGTGGAAGCGATCAAGCAGGGGCCGTTGCTGGGGGAGGCGTTCGCGCGGGCCGGGCAGGCGGTGACGCTGGTGCGGTGAGGGGTTCGATTGTTTTGTAGAGCCGAGCCCATGCTCGGCTGCCGTGTGCGGGCTTCCTGCGAAGAGCAGCCGAGCATGGGCTCGGCTCTA
>JAFAFD010000395.1 GCA_023423675.1 Pseudomonadota bacterium
CTTTGGCCCCGGCGGGGGGCCGCCCCGCCCCCCCCACTACCGGGTACTGCTCCCGACCTCGTCGATGTCACGGTGCAGGATGCGCCGCACTTCCAGCACCGCCTGCGGGCTTTCCTGCACGCTGTGCCCGGAGATGATCACTTTCTCCGACTGCGCGCCCGGCAGGTGCGCGCTCCAGTACGGCACCAGCCCATCGTCGGATTTCTCCAGCGGCAGTTCCGGTTTGCGCTGCGCGATGATCGAGTGGTACTTCAGGCCCGGCTCGATCGGCAGCTGCGCGGCAGCCTTCACGAACGGATCGCTGGCCTTGAGATTGTCGATGCTGTTGGGGATCTTCGGCTTGGCGGTGCCATCGACCTGCTGCTCGGCCTGCGCCAGCGCCAGGAACACATCCTCGAACTTGCCCAGGATGGTCAGCGGCAGGCGCACCAGCCGGCCGATCAGGCGGCCGACCTTGTTGCCGGCGATGTCGGTGCCCTGGTGCGGGGCGGCGATGAAGATCGCACGCTCCACGTTCGGCTGCGCCTTGAAGTGCAGCAGCGGCCCCAGCTTGCCCTGCACGCGCTTCAGGCGCTCGCCCTTCAGGTCGTAGTTGGCCAGCAGGTCGTTCCACAGCACATCACCGGAATCGCTGACCAGCAGCCGCGCCAGCACGCCACCCATGCTGTGGCCGATGTAGACCATGTCCTTCGACGCGCGCGTGTTCCCGCTGGGGTCGAAGTGCTTCAACGTGTCATTGAAGGCGTTGGCGATCTCGTAGCGGTTCAGCGCGATGGGCGCGTTGGTCGGGTAGTAGACCTGCCACACCTGGAACTGCCGGCGCAGCTCGGGGTCGCCCATGATCTCGTTGGCCAGGTTCACCCACGCTTCCGGGCTGCTGGCCAGGCCGTGCAGCATGAAGATGATGCGGCGGTTCGGGTCCCACGGCTGCATCAGGTAGATGTGCGGCTCGCCGATGCCCTCGCTCAGGCCAAACAGCGTGCGCAGCGACTGCGTGGCGAAGCCGCTCTGTGCCAGCCACAGGCCGTAGGCCGCGGTGAAGTTGCCGGCCAGCGGCACCTGTTCGCCGTGCAGGGTGATGCGCTCGGTCGCTTCCGGCGAATACGCATCCAGCTCGACCCGCCGCGTGCGCATCACATCGTCCAGGCTGTCGCCTTCGAAGCGCAGCAGCGCGGTGACATTGACCGAGGACATCTCGCTGAACTCGGGCACGCTGTCGTCATGCCGATGGCGGCGGCCGCGCGAGTCATCATCGCCCTGCGTGGTCTCGGCCTTGGGGCCGTCAGCGGCCACCACCGGCACCACCAGCTTCGGCGGGTCCATCACCATCACCAGTTCGGCACCTAAACCATCGCGACGGTAGGTGCTGCGCAGGCCGACGAAGCTGACCGAACCGGCCGGCACCAGCTGCGAAGGAATGCTCTTCAGCGCCAGCTGCTGGTAGTTGGCGGCCAGCGTCCAGCTGCCGGCGGACATCGGCCGGGTGTAATCCTCGCCGGCCAGCGCCGCCGCACGCGCACGCGCGAACAGCACCACGGCGGCCTTTTCCGCCGCGTAGTTGTAGTAGTCGCGCACCTGCGTCTGCCGGTCCTCGAACGCACGGTCCGACGGCGAGCGACCGCTGAAGAACAGATAGGCATAGCCGTAACGCGCGGCTTCCAGCCAGGCGTCGAGTGCGGCATCGCTCATCGGCGGCTCGCCGGCGGCGTGCTTCTTCGGGGTCAGCGCCAGCGCGGCCTTCACCCACAGTTCGGACAGGGTCGACAACCGCTGCTCGACATTCAGGTCATCGGTCATCAGCAGCGTGCTGCGGCAGACCAGGAAGTCCTTCTCGCACTGCGATTCGTCCAGGCCGGCGGCACTGAGCGTCTCGCGCGAGGCCGGGCTGAGCTTGCCGGTGTTGAGCACGTCGGCGCGCTTGTTCACCAGCGAATCGCTGGACGCCACCTGCTTGACGGTAACCATGGCGCAGCCGCTGCCACCCAGCAGGACGAACGCAGCCAGCAGCGCCGGCAGCACGCGCTGCCAGCGGATCGGGAAATCGAGGGTCATTGCTGCGGGTCCTGCTCGGTGCCGGGAATGCCGCGGCGGATCACAGTGGAATAGTTTTCGCCCGCTGCCATCTGCAGCGCGCGCTCGGTGATGCGGCCCTTGGCGTGCAGCTCGGCATACGGCACGCCGGGCACCAGCGCACCCACCTCCTGTGCGTACTCGGCCAGGTAGCCGGACAGCAGCAGGCGATAGTCCAGCGGCAGGCCGGGGGCGATATGCCTGGCCAGGTCGAACACGATCGTGGTGCAGTTGCTGGTGGCCGTGTTGTAGAACGCCGGCGCAGCGTCCAGCTGCTTCGCCTCATCGAGGTAGGCGGCGAACAGCGCCTTCAGCTGGCCGCGGTCCAGCCCATGCAGGCGGTACAGGTAGACGTCCTCGCCACGGGCATTGGTGCGCGTGCGCAGGATGTCGGTCTCTTCCGAGGCGACCAGGGTCATCTCGAAGCGACGGAAGAAGCCACCCAGGGCCGAGAACGATTCGCCCTGCTCCTTGCGGATCTCCAGCGAGAACACCAGGTGGCGGCCATCGTCGAAACCGAACGAGACCAGAGTGTGGGCAATGGCCGGACCCATCCAGTACGACAGCACCAGATCGGCCGAGCGCAGCTGGTCCAGGTCGTATTCGCGGCGCACCCAGCGCGCGTCGTAATCGGTTTCCGTGCGCCAGGTGAAGTCACGCACGTTGTCCAGCACCACGTGGCGACCATCGAAGGATTCAACGTGCAGGCGCTGGGCCACGTCGTCTGCCCAGTCGCGGTCCTGGCGCGGGGTCAGCAGCAGCCACCACAGGCCCGCCAGCGCCACCGACGCCACGTAGAAGCCGGTCCAGCGCTTCGTGCGTTTCCCGCGCGCCACCGTCAACGCCGTCCACAGCGCGGCCAGCAGCCACAGCACGGCCACGCCCGCCGACAGCCAGCCCGGCCCGGGCAGCTGGTAGGCGAACAAACCGGCCACCCACAGCGCCAGCAGCGCCATGGCACATCCTGTCATCCAACGTCCTGCGGCTCTCACGGGCATCCTGTCGCGTACGGGGGGCGGCATAGTTAGCCACAAGCCGGCTGACGCTGGCATCACCGACCCATTCAGCAACGGGCGCGGGCCGGCCTGTCAGCGCATACTGGCCGGGGCACCACAGCAGGGAACAGCGATGGGAATCACCTCCGTAGCCGGCGTGGCCGTGCAGCCCCGGCACCGCGCCACCTGCCATTGCGGCGCGGTGGAGCTGCTGCTGGACCTGCCCGATGGCATCGTCGACCCGCGCCGCTGCGACTGCTCGATGTGCCGGCGCCGCGGCGCCATCGCCGCCAGCGTTACCCGCGAGGGGCTGCAGGTGGTGCGCGGCCAGGACCAGCTGCGCCTGTACCAGTTCAATACCCACGTGGCGGAACACTACTTCTGCGGGGTCTGCGGCATCTACACCCATCACCGGCGCCGCTCCAACCCGGACCAGTACGGCTACAACGTCGCCTGCCTGGAAGGCATCGATCCCTTCGCGCTGGGCATCATCCCGGTCAACGACGGGGTCAACCACCCCGCCGACCGCACGCCTTAGTGGCGCGTGCGGCGCGTGGCCGGGGCAACCTTCTGCCACGGTGCCATGCCGCTGCGCCCGGCCCGTGCGGGGCGCTTCAGCCACGGCCTGCGCGGTGGCAACGGCGGTTCGTGGGCCATCGGCGGCGGCAACGGACGGCGGCTGGGCCAGAGATGATCAAGCAGCCACATGGCGGATCTCCGTGGGGGCGGGGATGATCGACTTTAGGCCTGCGGCGGCATGGACCGCGTGAGCCCTTGACGACACGGCGATGACATCCCGGACGAGTTGCGGCGGAGACCGGGGCGATGCGCACCTTGACCGGTTCGGCTTGGATGCGGACGGACCTCTCCGGGATGGCACAGGAGCTGACGCCTTGGTTCAGGTCCCCAAGAGTGCACCGCCCGCCGCCACTCCCCAGATGAGGTGCGCTCTGCCAGTGCAGCGCTGCAGCGCTCATACCCACGTTGCGGCGTGGATGGGCGGCGGGCGATGCGGGTTGGCGTACCGGCAAACTCTGGAGCGGACCGGCGGATCGCGGTGATCCCCACGCATCACCCACCACGGACCAGCGGGCCGCGTCATCCGGAAAACGCCCTCCTTGGACATCTTTCCGGACACGCGCCAGAGTTGTTTGTGGGACGCCAATCCCAGCCAGCCATGACAGCCGGCGAAGGGATGCTGACCGCTGGCACCGACGCTGGCTGTAGGGCTTACCCGCAGGCACCGGTCAGAAATCTAAGGATTGCCGACGTGGCGCCCTGAAACCCTTGCCCTGCGCGGTCTCGGCCGCAGCGTCGCAAGACGCAATACCTGGAAATCCGGGTCCTGCCACCGCAGCGAACAGACATCCCAACGCCGATCACGACAGATTGTGCTGCCCAGTAGAGTCGAGCTTGCTCGACTGATGGCAGCAGCAGTCGAGC
>JAFAFD010000066.1 GCA_023423675.1 Pseudomonadota bacterium
CAGCGCCACCAGCCGCGCGCGCAGCACCGGCTCCCAGCGGGCGGTCAGGCCGCGCACGAAGCGGCAGCCGCCGCTGGCGGGAAACTGCACCAGCGCGGCATCGATGCCGTCGGCGCTGGTGCCGGACCTCAGGCCAAGGTAGAGCGGGGCAGCGGCGTCGGCGGTCGTGTTCATGGCAGGCATAAAAAAAGGCCGCGGCAAGCTTGGGCTGCCGCGTCCTTCTTCGTCAACGCAGGGCCGGTCAGCCGCGCTTGTGGCCGTTGGCCGGCTTGGCCTTGGCGCTGGCCACCTCGGTCGGGGCGGCGTCTTCGCGGCTGCTCGGGGCCGGGCTGGCCTTGGCGTAGATCATCTTCTCCATGCCCTGGATGCGGGCCATGGCCGGTGCGGTCTGCGCACGGAAGGCCACCAGCTCGGCGCCCTTCAGCGGTTCCGGCGGCGGCATGGTCACCGTCAGCGGATTGCGGTGCTCGCCGTTCACGCGGAATTCGTAGTGCAGGTGCGGGCCGGTGGCCAGGCCGGTCGAACCGACGTAGCCGATCACCGTGCCCTGCGCCACGCGCTGGCCGGTCTTGATGTTCGCAAAGCGCGACATGTGCCCGTACAGGGTGGTGTGGCCGCGGCCGTGGTCGAGGATGACCACGTTGCCGTAGCCGCGCTGCACACCGGCGAACTGCACGCGCGCATCGCCGGCGGCCATGATCGGCGTACCGGTACGCGCGGCGTAGTCCACGCCCTTGTGCATGCGCATCTTGCCCAGCACCGGGTGCTTGCGCGCGCCGAAGGTCGAGCTCAGGCGCGCGAACGGGATCGGCATGCGGATGAAGCTCTTCTTCAGCGAACGGCCGTTGAGGTCGTAGTACTCGGATTTGCCGCCGCGCTCGAAGCGGAAGCCCGAATAGGTCTTGCCGCCGGTGGTGAAGGTCGCCGCCAGGATCTTGCTGGTATCGACCTTCTCGCCTTCGCGCCAGGTCTCGTCCATCACCACGCTGAAGCGGTCGCCCGGCTGCAGGTCCTTGGAGAAGTCGATGTCGTACTTGAAGATGTCGTCGGTCATCGTCGCGATCGCCGACGGCGACAGCCCGGCCCGGCGGGCCGCGGCATATAGCGAACTGGTGATCTCGCCGCTGGTGACCACCGTGCGCGTGGAGGTCTCGCGCTTGGTCACCTTTTCCTTGATGTCATTGCCGGCCAGGCTCAGTTCCACCCGGCTGTCGCCATCGCGGTCGAAGCGGATGCTGCGCAGGTCGCCCGAGAGCGGCATGTCGAAGGCGATCTCGGCGCCGGGGCGCAGCTTGGTCAGCGATTCGCGCGCGCCCGGATGGTCCAGCACGCGGTGCAGGGTGGTGGCGGGGATGCCGGCCTGGTCGAACAGGTCACTCAGGGTCTGCCCGCGCTGCACCCGGAGTACCTGCCAGCTGTCCCCCGGGGTCTGCTGCTGGCGGGCCAGCGACAGCGGCGGCAAGGGCAGGGCCAGGCTGGTGTGGCTTTCGGCGTAGGGCGAATCGATGGTGTGGGAGAAGCCCGGCACGATCGTCGCCACCAGGGCGCCGATGGTCGCGAACAGGCTGGCGTGCACCCAATGGCGGCGCGTCCAGCGTTCATTGAACGCGGCGGGGAGATGCTGCCTGAGCTTCCGGTGCAGGGCGTTGTCGTGCAGGACGTGGAGACGTTCCTGGAAGCGCTGCTTGCGTGCGCGCCCTTGTTCGGAGTTTTGCATCAGTGTTTTTTTCCTGCGGCCCGGGAGCGCGGGCCTGATCGCCGGTTACCATAGACACCTGAGAAAACCGCGTCAAACCCTTGTGCCTATTGGCTTTTGTGAAGCCGGATGGGTTAACTTGGCGTTAACACCCCACACAAGAAACGGCATCGCCGGGAGTAGTCACCGTGTCCTCGATTGAAGAAGCCCTTGCCCTGATCGGCCGTGGTGCCGACGAGATCCTCAAGATCGAGGATCTGCGTGCGCGCCTGCAGGAAGGCCGTCCGCTGCGGATCAAGGCTGGCTTCGACCCCACCGCGCCCGACCTGCACCTGGGCCATACGGTGCTGCTGAACAAGCTGCGCCAGTTCCAGGACCTCGGCCACCAGGTCATTTTCCTGATCGGTGACTTCACCGGCATGATCGGCGACCCGTCCGGCAAGAGCCTGACCCGCAAGCCGCTCAGCCGCGAGGACGTGCTGGCCAACGCCCGTACCTATGAAGAGCAGGTCTTCAAGGTGCTGGACCGCGACAAGACCCAGGTCCGCTTCAACTCGGAGTGGTTCAGCAAGATGGGCGCGGCCGACATGATCCGCCTGGCCAGCCAGCACACCGTGGCCCGCATGCTCGAGCGCGATGATTTCGCCAAGCGCTACGCCGCCCAGCAGTCCATCGCCATCCACGAGTTCCTGTACCCGCTGGTGCAGGGCTACGACTCGGTGGCCCTGGAAGCGGACGTCGAGCTCGGCGGTACCGACCAGAAGTTCAACCTGCTGATGGGCCGCGGCCTGCAGGAACACCACGGCCAGAAGCCGCAGGTGGTGCTGACCATGCCGCTGCTGGAAGGCCTGGACGGCGTCAACAAGATGTCCAAGTCGCTGGGCAACTACATTGGTATCAGTGAACCGGCCATCGAGATCGTCACCAAGACCATGAAGGTCGACGACACCCTGATGTGGCGCTGGATCGAGCTGCTGTCCTTCGATATCGGCCAGGCCGAAGCGGTTTCGCTGCGTGAAGAGGTCGCCGCCGGCAATCTCAACCCGCGCGTGGTCAAGCTGCGCCTGGCACGTGAGCTGGCAACCCGCTTCCACGACGCCGCGGCGGCCGACCAGGCCATTGCCGGCTGGGAAGCGGCTGTGACCGGGCAGGGCGACATCACCCAGCTGCCGCTGCAGGACGTGGCCATCCCGGCCGAAGGCCTGCGTATCGCCGCACTGCTGACTGCTGCCGGTCTGACCCCGAGCAACTCCGAAGCCAACCGCAAGCTCAAGGAGCGCGCGGTCAAGGTGGACGGTGAAGTGGTCGAGGACGGACAGCAGGTGCTGCAGCCGGGCTTCGAAGGCCTGCTGCAGGTCGGCAAGCGCACCTTCGCCCGCGTGCGCCTGGTCGCTGCCTGACATATGTAGAGTCGAAGGCAACGGCAGGAGCCGTTGCCAACGTCGCTTGCGACGGCCCGCAGGGGGCCGGGCAGGACGCCCGGCATAGCCATGCTCGACTGCTTTTGCTCTTCGCGGTATGCCCCCGCGGGCGCGATGGATGAACGGATGCAACATCCCGTGAAAAAAATCGCCACACCCCCTTCACAAATCCTGTGGATGGGGGCATACTTCTCCTCCCCCGTCGCAGGGGTCGCCACCAAGGGGCTTCAGCGACAACAGGGCGCCCACCACCGCCGAACGAGATGATCGAACGAAGGTGTTGACAGGCTGAAAAAGTCTGACATAATGGGCGGCTCGCTACGAAGGAAACTTCGCAGCACACGGGAACGGCGCTGAGGCCGCTTCCCCTGATCTTTGAAAGTATGCGCAGGTATCTTGTGAAGGCGCCTGCAGGAAGGATGATTGTCCATCTTGCAGACGTTTGATCAAGCAACTATTAATTGTTTTAAAGCAAGCGATACGTTGCCAGCATCAATCATCTGCAGCTTTAAATTTTGATCTTCGGATCATGTAGTTTTAAGTGAAGAGTTTGATCCTGGCTCAGAGTGAACGCTGGCGGTAGGCCTAACACATGCAAGTCGAACGGCAGCACAGGAGAGCTTGCTCTCTGGGTGGCGAGTGGCGGACGGGTGAG
>JAFAFD010000476.1 GCA_023423675.1 Pseudomonadota bacterium
GGCTTCTGCGGGTGCAGGGCGCAGCCCTGCCGCACTAAACTAAACGCCGTTGCCCGCAGGATCGCCCATGTTCGATATCTCCCCCCAGCTCGACTGCGCCGGCCGCATCCTGCGCCTGGACCGCGCCCGGGTCATGGGCATCGTCAATGTCACCCCCGATTCGTTCTCCGATGGTGGCGCCCACGACAGCACCGATGCCGCCGTCGCCTATGGTCTGAAGCTGGTGGAGGAGGGCGCCGACCTGCTGGATATCGGAGGCGAGTCGACCCGTCCGGGTGCCGCACCGGTGTCGGTGGAAGAAGAGCTGCAGCGCGTACTGCCGGTGATCGAACAGCTGGCTGCCCGCACCACCGTGCCGATCAGCATCGACACCTTCAAGCCGGAGGTGATGCGCGCGTCCGTGGCGTCCGGCGCTGGCATGATCAACGACATCTTCGGCCTGCGTCAGGAAGGCGCGCTGGACGCGGCCGCCGAAACCGGGGTGCCGGTGGTGCTGATGCACATGCAGGGCGAGCCCGGCCACATGCAGGTCGACCCGCATTACGACGACGTGGTGGCCGAGGTCCATGGTTTCCTCGTGCAGCGCCTGTTTGCTGCCGAAATGGCCGGCATCGCCAAGAAAAACCTGCTGATCGACCTGGGCTTCGGCTTCGGCAAGACCACCGCGCACAACATGACCCTGCTGGCCCGGTCCGAGCGTTTCCTCGAGCTGGGCGTGCCGATGCTGGCCGGCCTGTCGCGCAAGCGCAGCCTGGGCGAGCTGACCGGCCGCGAGGTGGCCGCCGAGCGCGTGGCCGCGTCGGTGGCGGCGCACCTGATCGCCGTGCAGCGCGGCGCCCGCATCGTGCGCGTACATGACGTGGCCGCCACGGTCGATGCCCTGAAGATCTGGGAGGCCGTGGACGCGGTGCCCGCACCCCGCGTCGATGCTGCTCCGTCGATCCGCTGGCCGGACGAAGACTGATGGCTGTCGACCAGCGTCCGCTGGCGATCGCGGTGATGGGCCCGACCGCCAGTGGCAAGACCGCCACGGCGATCCGCCTGGCCCAGGAGTTGGACGGCGAGATCGTCAGCGTCGATTCGGCGCTGGTTTACCGCGGCCTGGACATCGGCTCGGCCAAGCCCGACGCCGCCGAGCGTGCGCAGGCACCGCATCACCTGCTGGATCTGCGCGATCCCTGGCAGACCTATTCGGCGGCCGAGTTCGCCGCCGATGCCGGCCGCGTGGTGGCCGACATCGTCTCCCGCGGCAAGACCCCGATCCTGGCTGGCGGCACCGGGCTGTATTTCCGCGCCCTGTTGCAGGGGCTCTCGCCGATGCCCGAAGCCGACCCGGCGATGCGCGAGCTGCTCAGCGCCGAGGCGGCCGAACGAGGCTGGGCCGCCCTGCATGCGGAACTGGCGCAGGTGGACCCGGCCGCCGCCGCCCGCATCCACGCCACCGACCCGCAGCGCATCCAGCGGGCGCTGGAGGTCTACCGGCTGACCGGCACCCCGATCACTGAATGGCAGCGCCGCCCCGGCGTGGCGCCGTTGCCGGTGCGGACCCTGAAGCTGATCCTGGCCCCGCGCGACCGGGCGGTGCTGCACCAGCGCATCGAGGCCCGCTTCGACGCCATGCTGGGGCAGGGCTTCCTGGACGAGGTCCGTACCCTGCGGGCCCTGCCGCAGATGGCAGCCGTGGCCGCGCCGCTGGACCTGCCGGCGGTGCGCGCCGTCGGCTACCGCCAGGCCTGGGAATTCCTGGACGGGCAGGGCGACGCCGCCCGCTTCCGTGAAAAGGCCATTTTCGCCACCCGGCAGCTGGCCAAGCGCCAGCTGACCTGGCTGCGTGGCGAGCTTGATGCCCGCTGGTTCGATCCCCATATCGACCACGAGCGTCTCTCCGGCGCGGTGTCGACCTTCGTCGCACGCTGAACCGCCGCTGGCCGTGTACCATCATGGGTCGGCGGGCGGCTCGGGGGCCGCGGCATCCGCCGGCAACCCAATAAGAACAATAATCAGGAGTTAGCAATGTCCAAGGGGCAATCGCTGCAGGATCCTTTCTTGAACGCACTGCGGCGCGAACGCGTGCCGGTTTCGGTGTACCTGGTCAACGGCATCAAGCTGCAGGGCACGATCGAATCGTTCGATCAGTTCGTGGTCCTGCTGCGCAACACCGTCAGCCAGATGGTCTACAAGCACGCCATTTCCACCGTGGTGCCGGCGCGTAACGTGAAGGTCGGGCCGGGTGGTGGCTACGTGCAGTCAGGTGAAAATGATGGTCAGGCGGGTGATGAAGCAGACGAGTAATTCCGGAGCGGTGAATGTTTGACCGCTCGAAAAAGGGCGAAAACGCCCTGTTGATCCAGCCCCATTTCGGCAAGCTGGAAGAAGACGTGCTGGAAGAGTTCGGTGATCTGGCCCGCTCGGCAGGGGCCAGCATCGCCGCCACCATCACCGCGCGCCTGGACCGTCCCAACCCGTCGACCCTGATCGGCAGCGGCAAGCTGGATGAGATCAAAGCTGCGGCTGACGCAACCGGCGCGGACCTGATCCTGGTCAACCATTCGCTGAGCCCGGGCCAGGAACGCAACCTGGAACGGTTCCTGGAGCGCCGGGTGATCGACCGTACCGGCCTGATCCTGGACATCTTCGCCCAGCGTGCGCACAGCCACGAAGGCAAGCTGCAGGTCGAGCTGGCGCAGCTGCGCCACCTGGCCACGCGGCTGGTGCGCGGCTGGACCCACCTTGAGCGTCAGCGCGGCGGTTCGATCGGCCTGCGCGGCCCGGGTGAAACCCAGCTGGAAACCGACCGCCGCCTGCTGCAGAAGCGGGTGGAGCAGCTGCAGAAGCGGCTGGAAAAGGTTGAAACGCAGCGCACCCAGATGCGCCGCGCACGCCTGCGCAGCGAGCTGCCGCGCGTGGCCCTGGTTGGCTATACCAATGCCGGCAAGTCGACCCTGTTCAATTCCCTGACCGGTGCCGAGGCGTACGCCGCCGACCAGCTGTTCGCCACCCTGGACCCGACGGTGCGCCGCATCGCCGTGCCCGGTGGCAGCGTGGTGCTGGCCGATACCGTGGGCTTCGTGCGCGACCTGCCGCATGACCTGGTCGCCGCGTTCCGCTCGACCCTATCTGAGGCGCGCGAGGCCGACTTCCTGCTGCACCTGGTCGACGCTGCCGATCCGCATCGCGAGGAGCGCATCGCCCAGGTCGACGAAGTCCTGACCGCCGTCGGTGCCGGTGACCTGCCGCAGCTGCTGGTGCTCAACAAGATCGACCGCATCGAGGGTGCCGAAGTACGCCACGACGGCCAGGACGGCATCCCCGATTCCTCGCGCCGCGAGCGGGTCTGGATCTCGGCCCGTGACGGCGAAGGTCTGGAACTGCTGCAGAGCGTGCTGGGCAAGCGCCTGGGCCTGCAGCACGTCAGCGGCGAACTGCGCCTGCCGCCCAGCGCCGGCCGCCTGCGCGCGCGCCTGCACCAGCTGGAAGTGATCCGCAGCGAAGCGGCCGACGAAGACGGCTGGCTGCTGCAGGTCGACATCCCGATCGCCGAAGCCGAGAAGCTGGCCGCCAGCCCCGACGGCGGCCCGATCCGCGCCCTGCTGCCGGAAAAACTGCCCGAGTGGTAAACCACGAAGGGTGGGGTCAGAGCCTTTTGCTGCGCAAAGAGATCTGACCCCGTGCCGCTCCAACAGCCCGCCGGAAACTGTCGAAGGCGGGGTGGGTCCGGTTGAGGGGGTGTGAGCGCCATGGATGGCGCGACCAAGCCCCCATGGTGAAGTGACCCCCTAAAGTTGGACAGTTGGGGGATCAGGCGGCCAACGCGGCCTGCTGCCGGTACTTTACCGGGCTCAGGCCCTTTAGTTTCAACCGGATACGGTCTTCGTTGTAGTACCGGATGTACTCCATCAGCCCGGCTTCCAGCCTTTCGATGCTGTCAAAGGTCTTCAGGTAGAAGAATTCCGACTTCAGCGTCCCGAAGAAGCTCTCCATGGCCGCATTGTCCAGGCAGTTGCCGCGCCGGGACATGCTCTGTTTCAGCGAGTGCTTTGCGAGCGTGTGGCGGTATTTTTCGTGCTGA
>JAFAFD010000011.1 GCA_023423675.1 Pseudomonadota bacterium
TGAGGGTGTGCTTCAGAGCGTCGATGCTCTTGGCCATGCGCGTCTGCGCGTTGTTCTTGATGTCGTTGAGCATCGCCCGGGTCCTGGATGTAACTGGAATCGGGCGATTATAGGCGAATACGGGACGCTGACGGGCCTGGATCGGCCCGCAGCACGCCTGCCGCTCAGGCTCAGGCCGGATCGCGGCCCTGGACCAGGGTGCCGATGTTGGCGCCGCCGAGGATCTTCAGCAGCTCGCCCGGCTGGCCCATGTCAAACACGCGCATCGGCAGGTCGCTGTCACGGGCCAGGGCGAAGGCCGCGGTATCCATGACTTCCAGGCCGCGGCGGATCACTTCGTCGTAGCTCAGGCTGTCGAAGCGGACCGCATCGCTGTGCTTGTTCGGGTCCTTGTCGTACACGCCATCGACCTTGGTGGCCTTCAGCAGCAGGTCCGCGCCGATCTCGATCGCGCGCAGGGCAGCGCCCGAGTCGGTGGTGAAGAACGGGCTGCCGACGCCGGCGGCGAAGATCACCAGGCGGCCCTTTTCCAGGTGGCGGATGGCGCGGCGGCGGATGTAGTCCTCGCACACGTCGTTGATCTTGATGGCGCTCATCACGCGGGCCTTGGCGCCGAGCTTCTCCAGCGCGTCCTGCATGGCCAGGGCGTTGATGACCGTGGCCAGCATGCCCATCTGGTCGCCGGTGACGCGGTCCATGCCGCCTGCGGCCAGGCCGGCGCCGCGGAAGATGTTGCCGCCGCCGATCACCAGCGCCACTTCGGCGCCCGCCTGCTGGGCCTCGATCACTTCACGGGCCAGGCGGTTGATGATCTTCGGGTCGATGCCGTAGTCCTCATCTCCCATCAGCGCCTCCCCGGACAGTTTCAGAAGGATGCGGCGATAGGCGAGCTTGGACATATGGACCTCGTGAGCGTGGAAATCGCGGGGGATTCTACGCGCATGCGGCGCGCGGCCAAAGCATTTTGTGCACTGCGGCGCAGAAGGCTGCACTGCCCCGTTCAGCCGGGGCAGCGGGTTCAGCCCAGTTCGGCACCTGCGGTGGCAGACAGCTCATCATGCCCCAGTTCGCCGGGCGAGCGCGCGATGACGCGGTTACGGCCCAGGTTCTTGGAGCGGTACAGCACGTCATCGGCCGCCCGCAGCAGATCCTGCACGCCGGCAAAGCGCTCGTAACCGCCCTGGGTGGCCACGCCGGCGGAGAAGGTCACGAACAGTGGCCCGCCCTCCAGCTCGATCATCGGGGTGGAGACGATGCTGGCCAGTACGCGGCGGATGACGTCCAGGGCCGTCGCTTCGCTGGTGTTGGGCAGCAGTGCCACGAATTCCTCGCCGCCGAAGCGGGCCACGGTGTCGCTGTTGCGCAGCTGGCCCTGCAGCTTGCTGGCGAACACGCGCAGCACCTCGTCACCGGTCAGGTGGCCGTGGGCATCGTTGATCTTCTTGAAATCGTCCAGGTCGATGAAGGCCACCGACAGCGGCCAGCCGTGCCGGCCGGCGCGCTGGAACTCCTGGTCGAGCACGGTTTCCAGCTGGCGGCGGTTGAGCACGCCGGTGAGGGCGTCACGGTGGGCCTGGTCGGCCAGGCGCTTGGCCCGCGCCTCGAATTCGTCGGCGCGGCGGCGCGCCTGCTCGGCATCCTGCATTTCACGCAGGTTGCGCAGCGTGGTCAGTTCCTGCGCATGGTCGATCAGCTCGCGCACGCGGGAGGGCGAGCTGAGGCCGGTCTCGAACAGGCTGGCGATGTCCGGCAGCGCGTCGCTGATGCGCGCCAGCACCTGGTCGAAGCGCGCGCTGTCCAGCTGCAGGCGCTCGTGGACCTCGTGCAGGGCGCGTTCGCGCGCGCCGTCGGCATCCTCGTCCAGCCAGATGTCGGCGACCGCGCCTGAGAGCTGTACGCAGGCCTGGAATGCATTGTCGGTGGCGGGCTCGGACTCGCTCAGGCGGATGCTGTCCACCAGGTAGCGCGGCAGGCCCCACTGTTCGGCCACCCAGGCGCCGACGTCGGCGTGGGTGCAGCCCAGTTCCTCGCGCTCGCGGGCGAGCAGGTCCAGGTTGCCGCCGGCTTCGCGCAGCAGGGGCAGGTAGCGCTCGGATTCGGCCTGGGCCAGGCACAGCACGCCCATGTCCTGCAGCAGGCCGGCCAGCATCAGCTCTTCCAGCCGGCGCAGGCCGCGGGCCTGGCCCAGCTGGCTGGCGGCCAGGGCGCTGAGGATGCTGCGCTTCCAGGCGCGCTGGCGCAGGTCGTGGTCTGCGCCGCTGCCACCGGTCAGGCCCTGGGTGACGGTGAAGCCCAGCGCCAGGCTGATGGTGGCGTTGAGGCCGAGCATGGTCAGTGCCTGGCCGAGGTTCTCGATGCGGCGCCGGCTGGCATACAGCGGCGAGTTGGCGATGCGCAGCATGCGAGCGCTCAGCGCCATGTCGATGGCGATGATGTCGGCGGCGGTGGCGATGTCCGCTTCCGGGTCCTGGGCCAGTTCGATGATGCGCAGGGCAATACCGGGAGGCGAGGGCAGGTTGCGGCACAGCGCCAGGGCAGCAGTCAGCTCAGGAGGCATGTCGGATCGTTCAATTCCATTAGGACAAGAATACCTAGGGATACATCACAGTCTGCGACTTCTGTTCCTGTTATGCGATTGCGTATTCCCCTGTGTCGAGTATCGGCTTGAATGGCGGATAACGCAAAGATCCTTGCTCTGGATGTGCGCACCAACGGTGCGCACCCACAGGGGATAGGGGGTGCACACCCACGGGCATAAAAAAAGAGCCGCGGCTTCCCGCGGCTCCTTCTGGTCGTTTCGCAGCCGGTGGGCTGGAATCAGACCTGCATCGCCTTGGCAACTTCGGCGGCGTAGTCTTCCACCACCTTCTCGATGCCTTCACCGACGACCAGCAGCTGGAAGCCAGCCACGTCGGCGCCGGCGGCCTTGACCACCTGCTCGACGGTGGTGTCGCCCAGCACGTAGGTCTGGCCGTACAGGGTCACTTCGCTGACGATCTTGTTGATCTTGCCGGCGATGATCTTTTCCAGGATGTCGGCCGGCTTGGACTTGTCCTTCTCGGACATCTTGGCCAGTTCGATTTCCTTTTCCTTTTCCACGAACTCGGCCGGCACATCGGCAGCCTTGTTGTGCGGCGGCTTCAGCGCAGCCACGTGCATGGCCAGGCCGCGGGCCAGCTCGACGTCGCCGCCGATCAGGTCAACCAGCACGCCGACCTTGCCGTTGGTGTGGACGTAGGCACCGACGTTGCCGGTGGTGTCGACCTTGACCAGGCGACGGATCTGGATGTTTTCACCCAGCTTCTGGATCGCGGTGGCGCGGGCTTCTTCGACGGTTTCGCCGGAGGCCAGCTTGGCGGTCTTCAGGGCTTCGGCGTCAACGGCGCCCGATGCCAGGGCGGCAGCGGCGACGGAATCGACGAAGTTCTTGAAGTTGACGTCGTTGGCAACGAAGTCGGTTTCCGAGTTGATCTCGACCAGCACGGCCTTGCCGCCGTCCTGGGCCAGGCCCAGACGGCCTTCAGCGGCCACGCGGTCAGCCTTCTTGTCGGCCTTGGCGGCGCCCGACTTGCGCAGGGCTTCAGCAGCGGCGTTGATGTCGCCGCCGGCTTCGGTCAGCGCCTTCTTGCATTCCATCATGCCGGCGCCGGTGCGCTCGCGCAGTTCCTTGACCAGGGAAGCAGTGATTTCCACGGGATTACCTCACGAAAGAAAGGGGTTGGGCCGGCATGGTGGCCGGCCCGTGTGACAGTGTCCGGTCGCCGCGCCATCGGCAGCGGTCAGGACAGGTGGGCGCAGGGCGCCCCCCGGGGGCCGGGGTCAGGCCTGGGCTTCGCCCTTGTCAGCAGCAGCCTTCTTGGCCGGTGCGCGACGGGCCGGCTTGCCTTCTTCGGCAGCAGCGGCCTCGGCGAACTCTTCTTCACGCACCGAAGCAGCGTGCGGAGCAGCAGCCTTGCCTTCCAGCACGGCGTCGGCAGCGGCGCGGGCGTACAGCTGCACAGCGCGGATGGCGTCGTCGTTGCCCGGGATCGCGTAGTCGACCAGTTCCGGGTTGTAGTTGGTGTCGACCACGGCGATGACCGGGATGCCCAGCTTCTTGGCTTCCTTGATCGCGATGTCTTCGTGGCCGATGTCGATCACGAAGATGGCGTCCGGCAGACGGTTCATGTCCTTGATGCCGCCCAGCGAGGCTTCCAGCTTGTCGCGCTCGCGACGCAGGCCCAGCACTTCGTGCTTGACCAGCTTCTCGAAGGTGCCGTCGGATTCACCGGCTTCCAGTTCCTTCAGGCGGGCAACCGACTGCTTGACGGTACGGAAGTTGGTCAGGGTGCCGCCCAGCCAACGCTGGTTCATGAACGGCATGCCGCAACGCTCGGCTTCTTCCTTGATGGCTTCACGCGCGCTGCGCTTGGTGCCCAGGAACAGGATGGTGCCGCGCTTCTGGGCAACGGACGAGATGAAGTTCATCGCGTCGTTGAACAGCGGGACGGTCTTTTCCAGGTTGATGATGTGGATCTTGCCGC
>JAFAFD010000014.1 GCA_023423675.1 Pseudomonadota bacterium
ACAGCACCTGATCGCTGGGCAATCTGCGCCTGCGAATTGTGGCCTGCGAGGAGAGCTCCAACGCGCTGGACACCCATTCCACCGGGATGTTCTGGGTGAAGGTGCTCAGGTCGGAAAAATTGAACAGATCACCAAGGTCGAGCAGCTGCTGTTGGATGGACACAAAAAATCCGATGCCAGAAGACTGGCATCGGATTCTGATTGGCCCAGCTGCTTAAGTGAACAGCATTACGACCAAGGCCGGGGCTCTTCTACAACTGGTGCCGGAAACAGGAGTCGAACCTACGACCTACGCATTCTGCGGCCCAATGCAAACGACCCTTCCGCTGCTCGACACGTCCGGCCGATCCGGAAGGGAAACGATGGAATCAATGATTTCCTCGATCTCAAAGCCTCGTTGATCAGGCTCATCATCGGACCTTAGCCCATCCTATGAAAGCTCTTTCACCAAGACATCGACGAGCAGATCGCGGTCACGGGCAATGAGATATCCGAGGCCACGCACGTGCAAGTCGCAATGATTTTTTGATGCAACTTCAACCAACACCGCAAGCAGATGGGATGAGATAGTCCTTGTCATTACAGTATCTTCGGCCCTGCGCTATTTTGCACGAACAAGCAGGCTCAGCTCCAGATGACGATGCTACCGTCGGGCCCGTTCAGTTGCATGGCTTCTGGACCGGAGTACCCGTGTTCTGTCAAGTCGACGGTGAGAAATTTGTCGCCCGAAAATACCATCGTCATTTTTACATCATCGACCAGACAATCGACCAACTTCAATCGGAGCGACGTATGTGTCAGCGGGTCCGCACGCTCATCACAGGAGAGCGTGTATCCGTTATAAATATGAAGGAACCATCCATCATCAGTTCCAACCTGAACCTGCTCTTCCTCGAAGGTCAACGTTACATGCTTGCCCTTGAGATGTTGAAAAGTGTCTGATCGATGCTCGTTCATCTGATGTATCTCACCCTACTTGATTGGAAAATGCGACTTTGAATTGGGCAAGGTCTTTCCTGTGTTTGGATCAACACCTTGCTTACCTGCATTCTCATATTTTATGTAGCCCGCCGGGTATCCGGGACTGGCCCCCTTTGGCGGCGTCGGATCCATCATCCGCATGGTTGCCACTTGTCGATTGGCGCCCCCCGCCCCACCTGTAAAGGCGACACCGGTTTGCTTGCCCCCCGGATTTGTCACTGGAGAGGGCCCTGTTGAGCCTGGGGGCACAGGGAACGCGGTTCCGTTTGATGAGACAACAAAATTTGGAGAGGAAGCAGGTGCTGGAGCGGGAACTGAAGCAGATGTTGATGCCGCTGCTGTTGGTGCAGGTAGTGACCGAGACTGTTGTGCAGAGTCGATCGCGCCTGTCATCAACGAGGCGGCGGTAGGACCAACGACGGGAGTTGCTCGAACTATCGCGTAGGTCAACACAAGGGCTGCGGGACCAAATGTGTTGTACGCGGCAGGATCGCTTGCTACCGAATCAGCGTGTCGCTCGGCCGCGCGCTCCTGACGACCGTCAGGGTCATTAAACCGGTAAGGATTGTTTGCAGCGTATCTGTATCGGTTGAAGGATGATCCAGGATTGTCGTCTGGTGTCACCGGATCCACCGACAGGAATACCCCCAACTGCGGATCCATGTACCGCTGCTGCATGTAGCTCAGCCCCGTGGCTGCGTCGCTTACGTGCCCCGTGTACCCCGGCCCATCCGTGACTTGCCCGCCAACGACCGCTCCATAGGGCTCATAGTCGTAGCGCTTGATCACGTTGCCATTGGCATCGCTCTCAGCCACAACCGAGCCCAAGGCATCCGTGTGGATGTAAGTGACCGTCGTCTGGGCGATTGCGACTGGCGACAAGCCGAAGCCAATCAGCAGCAAGCAGCACAGCCACGCGCCAAATGCTCCCAATTCCCGAATTCGATCTCCACAACCCCTCAAGCGGGACGACACACCGCCTGCAGTTCCCCCGAACCTGCGCATCCTTCCAATCCCTCAAAGAGCCTTGAAGCAAGGCTGGGTATTCATAGCACGGAAATGGCCGGCTGCGGTTGGCAGGTCAGCAACAGGGCGCGGCGCTAAGCGCCTGGGACGCCGGCGGGCTGGTGGGCTGCGAGATTCGGAAACTGAGGGCTGCCAGCCGTGGGCTGGCACTACGGGTTGCCAGCATTCCGCCGGGCATGGCCCGGCGCTACCAAGGCACAAAAAAGCCCCGACCAAGGCCGGGGCTTTTCTACAACTGGTGCCGGAAACAGGAGTCGAACCTGCGACCTACGCATTACGAATGCGCCGCTCTACCAACTGAGCTATTCCGGCTGAGCACGCAATTTTACGGGCAGCCCACCCCGCTGGTCAATCCGCCCCTACCCGGTTGGCACATGCCCGCCCGGCGGCGAAATCGGCCAGGTTGCCCAGGGTGATGGCCGAGATCTCCTGCAGGGCCTCCACGGTGAAGAAGCCCTGGTGGCCGGTCACCAGCACGTTGGGGAAGGTCATCAGGCGCTGGAAGGCCTCGTCGTCGATGATCTCGCCGGACAGGTCCTGGAAGAACAGCGCGCTTTCCTGCTCGTAGACATCGATGGCCAGATGGCCCAGCCGGCGCGACTTCAGCGCGCGGATCACCGCATGGGTATCCACCAGCCCGCCACGCGAGGTGTTGACCAGCATCGCGCCGGGCTTCATCCGCGCCAGCGAGGCGTCGTTGATGAGGTGCTGGGTGTCCGGCGTCAGCGGGCAGTGCAGCGAAACGATGTCCGCGCGCGCCAGCAGCTCGTCCAGCCCCACGCTCTCCCCCACCCCATCGAAGTCCGGCGATGGGTACGGGTCATGGCCGAGCACGGTGCAGCCCATGCCACGGAAGATGCGTGCGGTGGCCAGGCCGATCTTGCCGGTGCCGACGATGCCCACGGTGCGCCCGTGCAGGGTGCGGCCGAGCAGGCCGTCCAGCATGAAGTTGCCTTCGCGCACGCGGTTGTAGGCGCGGTGGGTCTGCCGGTTGAGGGTCATCACCAGCGCCAGCGCGTGTTCGGCCACGGCTTCGGGCGAATAGGCCGGCACGCGGGCAACGAACAGGCCCAGGCGCGCGGCCTCGGCCAGATCGACGTTGTTGAAGCCGGCGCAGCGCAGCAGCACGGCGCGCACGCCCAGTGCGTGCAGCGCCTGCAGCACGGGGGCATCAAGGCGGTCGTTGACGAATACGCAGACGGCGGCGCAGTCCTGCGCCAGTGCTGCGGTGTGCACATCCAGCGCCGCGTCGAAATGGACGAACCGGAAGCCCTGCCCGGCGCCGTCGCGCGCGTTGGCTTCTTCCAGGAAGCGGCGGTCGTAGGGACGGGCGCTGAACACGGCAATCTGCATGGGCGGGCCTGCACGGAAATCCTGCGCAGACCATAGCGCACCGGCGGCGATGCTGCCGCCGGTGCGCCCTTTACTCAGAACGCGTAGCCGAGGCCCAGCATCACGCCGTTCTGCACCTGGCCATCGCGGCGCTCACCCACGTAGTCGACCATCACCGACAGGCGGTCGCTGGCGCGGCTGGTGACGCCCAGGTTCCAGGCCAGCACCTGCTCGCCCAGGGTCTGGCTGCTGCTGCCGAACACCAGGTCCGGAGCGGCGGCGAAGCCGGTGCTGTAGCGGGCCTGGGTGTCGCCCAGTTCCTTCTGCCAGACGACGCGGGCGCGCGGGGTGATGCGCTCGCCATTCTTGCCATTGAAGGTCTTGAACAGCTGCAGGCCGGCACCCACGCGGATGCTTTCCAGGCTGTCGCCACGGCCAGCCAGTGCGCCGGCGCCCTGCCCTTCGTTGAAACGCGTGGCCGAGGTGCGCGCGTAATCCACCACCGGCAGCAGCGGCTGCACCACCAGGCCGTTGCCGGTGGTGAAGCTGAAGCCGTGCTCCAGGCGCGCGGAGACCGCATCGTTGTTGTACTTGGCGCGCAGCGGATCGTTCAGGCCGTCGATGCCGGCAATGCCGCGACGGGTGTCGTGGCGCAGGTCGGTGTATCGCACCGCCGCCGACAGGTAGCCACGCGCATAGGTGGCATCGATGTAACCGCCGATATCCAGCGCGCGCGCGTCACCGGTGAAGCCGGAGCCATCGCGGGCCTTGGTCGACATGTCGGCCGCGGCCACGCTCACGCCCAGGCTGACACGGTCATCGGCCACGCGCGTATCGGCACCCAGCACGATGCCGCCCACGGTGTGGGTCAGGCCGGCCACGCCGCCGTCGCCATCGGTGCGGCCGTGGCTGCCGAAGCCGCGGCCCCAGAAGCCGTGGTTGCGCGAGGTGCCACCGAAGTCGGCACCGCCGACGACGCTCTCTGCGGCCGGCTCGACCAGATGCATGGCCAGCTGGTTGAACAGGCTGCCATTGGCCATGCCCGGCTGTGCCGACGCCGCCTGTGCTGCCTGCGCGGCCAGGCCGCCGGCATCACCGTTGCCGCTGCGCAGGCCGGCCTGATGCTGGGTGACCACGTTGCCGATGCTGCCCAGCAGGGCGTTGTCGGCCAGGCGCAGGCTGGCGTGCGCATCACCGCGCAGGGCACCGGCCTGCTGCGCGATGACATCGCGGTCGGCAAACTGCAGGGCGCCCAGCAACGACTTCAGGCGCGCGTCCTGGCGATCACCTGCGGCGGCCAGGGCCACACCCAGGCTCTGGTTGCCGTTGCTGGCGGTCAGCTGTGCCAGCTGGTCGAAGCCCGGGTTCGCGGTCAGCGACAGGCCGTCTTCGCTCTGGTGGATGTTGAAGCTGAGCAGCGAGTTGTGGCGCGGGCGGAAGACTTCGTTGTCGGTGATGCTGGCGCTGTAGCCGGTATCGCCCAGGCGCACGGCATCGGCGAAGCCATCTTCGTAGATCGGGCCGGTGACCAGTTCGCGCTGGTAATTGCCGGCGTAGAAGCCCTGGGCGACGTTCAATTCAAGGTGCGCACCCGGCGAGATCACCAGTGCGCCATCGGTCTGGCCGCCATCGTAGAAGCTGCCCACGCGCAGGCGACCGGCGGCGCTGCCACCGGCTTCGGTGACGTCGAACAGCACGTTGCCGCCCGGCATGATGTTGACGTAGCCATGGGTGACCAGGTCGCCACCGCGCGGCATCAGCGTGCCGTACACGCGCAGGCGGTTGAAGCCGTCCTCGCGCAGCGACGGGCCGGTGGCATCGAGCAGTGCATCGGTGTCGGTTTCCAGCGAGGCGATGTCGCCGTGGCCGACCACCAAGCCGCCGGCCATCACCCGCACTTCCGGCGCGCGCAGGGCGCCGCCTTCCAGGGCGATGGTGCCGCCATCGACCAGCATGAAATCGGCACCCGTGGTGGCCGAGGTGCGCCAGGTGCCGCCCTTGGCCACGCGGATCACGCCGGCCGAGTTGGCCAGCGCGGAGGCATCCAGGTCGGCCAGGCGCAGCTGGCCCTGCAGGAACGCCTGGTTGCCCGGATTGTTGAGGTAGTCCTGCAACGAGAACTGGCCGACGCCATTCGGGCCGTTGGACGCCAGGTTGTACAGGGTCACCGCATAGTTGATGTAGGTGGTGTCGTACTCGTCGTCGTTCCAGCGCGCGAAGTCATCATCCACCAGTGCCTGCAGCTGGCGCGCGGTGGCCATGTAGCCCGGATTGATGTCACCGCTGACGTTGCCGGTGACGCTGAGGGTATCGCCCGGGTCGCGGTAGCCGGCCTCGGTGATGATGTGGTTGCTGCGGATGTCCTGGCCCGGGAAGAGCTGCAGGTTGCGGCCGCTGCCATCGGGATCGAAGCTGACCGAAGTGCCGGTGGTGCGCGACGGGTCGCGGAACACCAGCAGGCCGTTGGGCGCCACCACTTCATACATGGCCTTGTGCAGCAGGCCGGCATCCATGCCGCCGCCGTAGTTGCCGGTGTAGATCTGGGTCATGCGCGGCGACGGGGCGTAGGTGATGCGGCCGCCGCTGCTGGCGGCGTGGATCTGCACCGAATCGACCGTCGGCAGGTCGCCGGCCAGGTAGCGGTTGACGCCGCCGGACTGCATGATCGAGCACGACGAGATGCAGTGGCCAGACACGATGGTGTCCAGGCCCTGGGTGCGGATGATGGCCTGCAGCCACTCACCGGCGATCAGCGCGCCACCGTTGGAGGTGCGCAGCACGACTTCGCGGATCGGGCGGCCTTCTTCCTGTGCCTTGGCCAGCAGCGCCGGCAGCGCGACGACGTCGGCGAAGGTCACGCCACCACTGAGAACGACGCGGTCGTCCTGCACGTGGTAGTTCATCGCCGCTGCGTCGCCGATCGCGCCCAGCGTTGCCATACCCACCAGGCCGGCCAGGGCCAGGCTCAACTTCGAATGCTTCATTGCGGTCTCTCTCTCCAACCCGCACCACGCGGGACGAAAGCAGAACGCCGCAGCGCGCCGAACCCCCCCAGTGCGTCGCGCGCGAAAGAATGAACGCGTTCATCAATGCATGTCGAAACGATACGGACTTCCCCCTGCGGTCATCGTCTTGTAAAACTCGATGACGCGTTCGTCGTTCGAGGCCTTCCCCCTGTCCGCCCCCTCCCCCCTGCCCCCGCGCGCGCCGGAACCGGCCGGGGTTTCCGATGCCTTCATCACCTTCATCCGTGAGGAACGTGCGCCGCTGTGTGCGTTCCTGCGCATGCGCGGTATCGGCCCGGAGGATGCCGAGGACATCGCGCAAGACAGCATCGAGCGGCTGATCCGCTACCGCGGGCACGGCACCGACGAGCTGCGCCTGCTGCTGTACCGCATCGCCCGCAACCGCCTGGCCGACCGCGCGCGTTCGCCATACGCGCGCGGTCACCTGCCGCTGGGTGAACGCGATGGCAGCGAGGAGCCGCACGGCACTTCTCCCGACCCGCTGCGTCAGGCAGAATCCGGCCAGATGATCGCGCTGCTGCGACAGGCACTGTTCAAGCTTCCCGAACGCGCCCGCGAGGTGTATCTGCTCAACCGCATCACCGGCATGAGCTATGCACAGATCGCCCGGCACTGCGGCATCACCGCCAAGACGGTGGAAAAACACATCGCCCGTGCCCTTCAGGGCCTGCGCCAGGAGCTGGGCAGCAATCCTCTCCACACTGATGGAGATTGTGAGTGACCCGCGACGCATACATGGATGACACGTTGCTGTTCGAGCGCGCAAGCGCCTGGGTGGCCCGCCTGGAGGCCCCCGACTGCACCTCGATCGAGCGCGAAGCGTTCGAGGACTGGCTGGCCGAGCATCCCTCCCACGTCACCGCTTGGGCACAGGCCGAGAAGCTGCACCTGCGCAGCGCTGGCCTGTCCGGCGACCCGTGGCTGCGCACCGCCGCCGCCCGCGCCGCACGCACGCCCGCACGGCGCTGGCTGCCTTCGGTGGCGGCGGCGGCCGGCGTCTGCCTGGCCGTGGGCATCGGCTGGATGGTCTACACCGACGGCAATCCCACCCCGCAGCTCTACGCCAACGCCAGCCACCTGCCGCAGGTGCGCACGCTGGCCGATGGCAGCATCGCCACCCTCGATGCCGGCACCACGCTGAGCGCCCGCTTCGGCTGGCGCAAGCGCGAGCTGGAACTGGAACGCGGCCGCATGCAGCTGCAGGTGGCCGCCTCCCTGCGCCCGCTGCGGGTGCAGGCCGGCGGCAGCAGCATCCGCGACATCGGCACCACCTTCCAGGTCGAGCGGTTGAGCGATGGCCGGGTGGAAGTGGCCCTGCTGGAAGGCGCCGTGGAAGTGACCAGCGGCAGCGCCCAGCACACGCTCGCCCCGGGCCAGCAGCTGCAGGTGTCGCCGTCCGGCCGCATCCAGCCAGGCCCGCAGCTGGCCACCACCGCCGCGGCCGAAGCCTGGCCCGAGGGCCGCCTGGTGTTCGATGCCACGCCGCTGTCCACCGTGGTCGAGCGCATGAACCGCTACGGCAGCACGCCGCTGGTGATTGCCGACCCGGACATCGCCGACCTGGCCGTGAGCGGCAGTTTCCGCGCCGGCGATCCGCATGAACTGCTGTCTGCCCTGGAACTGGGGTGGTCGATCGCCGGCCAGCCGCGCAAGGATGGCGCGCTGGAACTGCGCCGCACTTATTGAGGCGGCGCGGATGCCCAGCCCCGGGGCACTGCGGCAGCGTTTGATGGTCCTGCTGTGGCTTGCCCTGGCCGGTGCCACGGCCGCTGCAGAATCGCCCACCGCCGCCCCGGTCGAATACCACATCGCCGCCGGCCCGTTGGCGCCGGCGCTGCAGCAGTGGGCGCGGCAGAGCGGCGTATCGCTGGTGTTCGATGCCCGCGAGCTGGCCGACCTGCGCACGCCCGGAACGCAGGGACCGCAGGAACCTGCCGCTGCGCTGAAGGCGCTGGTGGCCGGCCGGCCGGTCAACATCCTGCGCACGCCCGGCGGTGGCTACGTGCTGCGTCGCCATGCCATGGCGGCAGCAGCGCCTGCGGTGGTTGCGCCGGCCCCGCCGCCGCGACCGCAGCGGCCGGCACAGGTGGACCTGGCACCGATCCACGTGACCGGCAGCCGCCTGCCGCGCACCTCCGTGCAGACCACGTTGCCGGTGACGGTGATCGAGCGCGAGGACATCCTGCGCAGCGGCTACGGCACCCTGTTCGATCTGCTGCGCCACCTGCCCGGCATGAACGGCCACCCGCCGCTGAGCACCTCGCGCGGCGGTGACTCGCTGTACCTGCCGGTGGGCGCGGCGGCCACCACCAGCCTGGACGGCATGGGCCCGCGCGCCACGCTGTTCCTGGTCAACGGCCGCCGCCTGCCGCGCTACCCGATGGTGTCGCTGGAAGAAGGCGGCCTGACCGACCTCGGCGGCATTCCGCTCAGCTTCGTTGAACGCATCGAACTGGTGCGTGGCGGCGCCTCGGCCATCTATGGCGCCGACGCGATGTCCGGCGTGGTCAACATCATCCTGCGCGACCAGGTCGAGGGCCCGGAAGCCACCCTGCAGACCGGCGTCAGCGGCCGCGGCGATGGTGACCAGCACCGCGTGCAGGCCGCCACCGGCGGTGTGCGTGACAACGGCGACCGCTGGTTTGCCGGCCTCGACCTGCACCGCCTGCGCCATGTGGCCGGCGACCGCCGTAGCTGGCATGCCGACAGCGAGCTGTACCCGATCGGCCTGATCCTGGCCAACGGCGATTACTACCCGGCCAGCGAATGCCATGCGCCGCTGCAGGAGGACGAGGATGGCTGCTGGTACGACAGCGTGCGCCCGCGTTCGCTGCAGCCGGCCTCGGACACGCTGTCGGGTTATCTGCGTTACCGCCATGAGCGCGGCGAAGGCCGCTACGCCTATGTGGAAGCGCGTGCCAGCCACAACCGCCAGCGCTTCGAACTGGGCCCGACCGCAGTGGCGCTGGATTTCAACCGCAATGCCCTGCTCAACGTGGTGCTGCAGGAGGGCGGCGAGGTACAGCCGCGCGTGCGCGCCAGCGAAGGCGACCTGACCGTGGGCATCGGC
>JAFAFD010000020.1 GCA_023423675.1 Pseudomonadota bacterium
GCCTCGGCCTTGCCATGCACCGCGTGCTGCAGGCCCTGCATCTCCCACAGCGGATTGGGCATGGATGCGTTGGCGAACAGGGCGTTGTTCCAGCCCAGCGGCCGGCTGCTGTCCAGGTAGAACGACTTGAGGTAGGTGTAGACCCAGTCGCTGCCGCGCACCCGCGAGATCAGGCTGAGGTCCGGCGGCATCTTGCCGAACCACTTCTCCGCCTGTTCCTTGGGCATCGCCACCGGGATCGGGTCGCCGATCGCCGAGCCGGTGAAGTTGAGGTTGGCCATCACCTCTTCCTCGCTCAGGCCCAGGTCCTGCGCCATGCGCGAATAGCGCAGGTACTTCAGCGCGTGGCAGCCGGAACAGTAGTTCATGTACAGCTGCGCGCCGCGCTGCAGCGATGCGCGGTCACCGAGGTCGTTGCCGGCCTGCAGCAGCTTGGTGCCACCTTCGGCGGCGGAGGCCAGGAAACTGCCCAGCATCAGGGTGGCCGTCAGGGCCAGCCGGACCATCCAGCGATCAGTCATGGGTGGTCACCCTCTCCGGTACCGGTTTGGTCCTGTCCAACCTTGTCCATACCGGCATGGTGATGAAGAACGCGAAGTACAGGAAGGTCAGCACCCGCCCGACGTAGGTTTCATGCGCATCGGTACCGGGGCCGGAGCCGATCACGCCCAGCCAGACGAAGCACACGGCGAACACGCCCAGCAGCACCTTCGAAAGCACGCCGCGGTAGCGGTAGGACTTGACCTTCGCACGGTCCAGCCACGGCACCAGGAACAGGATCGCGATGGCCGAGAACATCACCAGCACGCCGCCCAGCTTGTTGGGCACCACGCGCAACATCGCGTAGTAGGGCGTGTAGTACCAGACCGGCTTGATGTGCTCGGGCGTCACCAGGCGGTTGGCCTCGGTGAAGTTGTCGTGCTCCAGGAACAGGCCACCGAAGGCCGGTGCGAAGAAGATGATGAAGGCGGCGATGATCAGCAGGAAGCCGGCGCCGACGCCATCCTTGAGCGTGTAGTACGGATGGAACGGAATGCCATCGGCCGGCGCGTTCGGCGACCAGCGGTTGCCCTTGGGCCCCTTTTTGATCTCGACGCCGTCGGGGTTGTTGGAACCCACTTCATGCAGCGCGCCCAGGTGCAGCACCACCAGCAGCAGCAGCACCAGCGGCAGGGCGATGACGTGCAGGGCGAAGAAGCGGTTGAGCGTGGCATCACTGGGCAGGTAGTCGCCCATGATCCATTCGGTCAGGCCGTTGCCGATGACCGGTATCGCGCCGAACAGCGAAATGATGACCTTCGCGCCCCAGAACGACATCTGGCCCCACGGCAGCACGTAGCCCATGAAGGCTTCGGCCATCAGCACCAGGTAGATCAGCATGCCAAGGATCCACACCAGCTCGCGCGGCTTCTGGTAACTGCCGTACATCAGGCCGCGGAACATGTGCAGGTAGACCACGATGAAGAACAGCGAGGCCCCGGTGGAGTGCATGTAGCGGATCAGCCAGCCCCACTCCACGTCCCGCATGATGTATTCGATGGAACCGAACGCCTCGGCGGCGTTGGTCTTGTAGTGCATCGTCAGGAAGATGCCGGTGACGATCTGGTTGACCAGCACCAGCAGCGCCAGCGAGCCGAAGTAGTACCAGAGGTTGAAGTTCTTCGGCGCGTAGTACTCGCTGACGTGCTTGCGGTAGACCGGCATCAGGCCGGGCGCGCGTGCGTTGACCCAGTCGGCCACGCCGCTGGCGGTACGGGCGAGGATATTGGCCATCAGGCTGCCCCCTGCGGATCGACACCGATGATGATGGTGTTGTCGTCCTGGTAATGGTGCGCGGGCACCTTCAGGTTGATCGGCGCCGGCACGTCCTTGAAGACGCGGCCGGACATGTCGAAGCGCGACTTGTGGCAGGGGCAGAAGTAGCCGCCCTTCCACTGCGGGTCGTACGGCTCGGGCCGGATCTCGGCCACCATTTCAGGCGAACAGCCCAGGTGCGTGCACAGCCCGACCAGCACGGAGACATCCGGCTTGATCGAACGCAGCTCGGGGTTCTGCTTGAGCACGTAGTCCGGCTGCTGGTCCTTCTCGCCGGACTCTGGGTCCTTGAGACGGCCATCCAGCCCATGCAGCGCGTCGAGGATCGCCTTGGACCGTTTGACGATCCAGATCGGCTGGCCACGCCATTCCACGATCAGGCGTTGGCCTTCCTGCAGGGCGCTGATGTCGGCCACCACCGGTGCGCCGGCAAGCTTGGCGCGGGCACTGGGGTTCCAGGATTTGATGAAAGGAACTGCGGTGAATCCGACGCCGACGGCGCCCACCACGGCTGTGGTGGCAGAAAGAAAACGCCGACGTCCGGTGTTGACTGGATCGTGTACCCCATCGTTGGCCATCCGGCACTCCGATATTGATTAGGTAGCTTTAAGGCTGCCAGCGGATCCGGTGGGGGCCAGAGCCGCATTGAATCATGGGCGAGTGTAGCGGAACCGTCGCGCGCCACACAACGCATTGCAACAATCTTTTGAAGGCGTGCCGACTAACAGTCGGCACCTACCAACAGTCGGCACCTACCATTTAAATGCGTGCCGACCAACGGTCGGCACCTACTGCTTGGTCAAAGCGGTGCGGTAGCGGTCGGCCAACTGGCCGACGCGGCGCACGTAGTACTGGGTTTCACTGTACGGCGGGACGCCACCGTGGCGGTCGACCGCGCCTTCGCCGGCGTTGTAGCCCGCTGCGGCCAGGGTCAGGTCGCCATTGAAGCGCTTCAGCAACCACGCAAGATACTGTACGCCGCCACGGATGTTCTGGCTGGCGTCGTAGGAATCGCTGACCCCGAAGCGTGCGGCGGTCGGCGGCATCAGCTGCATCAGGCCCTGTGCGCCGGCGCGGCTGAGCGCGGTCGGGTTGTAGGCCGACTCGGCATGGATGATCGCGCGCACGATCGCTTCTTCCACGCCGAACTCACGTGCTGCCGAGGCGATCTCGGTCTGGAACGAGGTGGTGTTGAGGCGCACGCTGCCGAAGTCGACGCGCGGGTTGACCCCGCAGGCGTAGCAGCGCTCCATGAAGCTGTAGCGGATGGTGCGCACCGGGCCGAGGTTGGCGACCTGGGTCGGGCGCGCACTGGTGTAGTGGCGCACGCCGTCCTGCATATACGAATAGACCTGGCCACTGACCATGCGGCCGCCGCGCGAAGGGGTCGCCGGTTTGACTGCAGGGGTGGCGGCGACGGCCGGGCTGGCGGCACTGGCGGCCACGGCCACCGGGTTGCGCTCGGCGCTGGCCACCTGGGTGGTGGCCGGGGTCGTGCTGGCGGTCTGCACCGGCGCCGCGGCCGGTACGGCGCGCGGGGTGGCGGGACGGCGGGTATCGCGGCTGTAGCTGATGCTGCTGCAGCGCGCGCCGGGCACGCGCTTGCTGACATAGCTGGTGACGCCGTCGGCACCCTGGCACTTGAACAGGGTGCCGGCGCTGGCCGGCGCAGCGGTCAGCGCAGCGATGATGATCGCCGTTGTCCCCAGTATCCCCATCATGGCGGCGAGTGTCCCAGCTTCGCCGGGCCTTGCCAAGCGCCACGGCTCAGTCCGTGACCGTCGGCACAGCCAGCAGCTGGCTCAACCCGCCCAACCGCTCGGCCAGTTCCTGCCGAAGCGTTTCCGGGGTGGTCCACAGCGCCAGCGGCAGGCGGTCCAAGCTGAGGATCTGCGCCAGCATCATGCCCCGACTCTCGGCCCCCATGCGCAG
>JAFAFD010000044.1 GCA_023423675.1 Pseudomonadota bacterium
GCGCGCCAGTGCGCGCGCTGGCCGCCACCACGATCACTACTGCGTGCGCAGCGAAGAGGCCGCCCGCCTGGGCACGCTGCTGGATGCAGAAGGCGTGGACTACGCCATCGTGCGGCTGCGTGACCCGGCCGTGCCCGAAATAGTGCTGGCTTCCAGCGGTGGCGATGAGAAGAATCGCCACGCGCGCGTGCTCCGCCTGCTGTCACCACAGGCGCCCTATGCGCGCACGCTTGACGTGCGATCGGTCAGCGATGCGCAGTTGGTTGCAATCGCCCGCCAGGACCTGCGCGCACGCGGCATCAGCACGCGGGTGAGCACGTTGGGCGGGCGCAGTGCCATCAGCAACGACATCTTTCTCGACGATGCAGGTCTGCACGCGATGGCCGCCTACCGCCGTGAATTCGCCCGGCAATGGGGCGAGCGCCGGATCAGCATCAACATCCGGCTGTGGGACGACCTGCTCAAGGGCCGTTCGTTCCAGTACTCCCAGGACCAGTTGCTGTCGGTAGGGCAGGGACGTTGGGAATTTTCCACTGCCAACGCGCAGTGATCCTCCAGCACGATCAATACAGAACACATACAGGAGCACAACGATGAGTGGATGGGATGGTGGCCCGCAGAAGCCGGGCGACTGGCATGGCTGGCTCGGCGAGCACAGCAAGAATTTCGACGAAGGCGTTGCAACGCTGAAGACCAAGCTTGAAGAGGCATTCAAGGAACTGGCCGGCGATGGCACCAAGCCCGGTGACCCGACCAACCCGCAGTTCCTGGCCAACTACCAGACTGCGCTGTCGGAATACACGACCTTCCGTTCGCTGCAGTCCAATTCGGCCAAGGCGCTGGCGGACATGCAGAAACAGAACGCCCGCAACCTGGGCTGATGAACCCTGCCGGCGGCCCTGTGCCGCCGGCCCCCCGCGTGCAGGCGTCCCCTGCAGGAGCAAGTACATGAACGTGACACCCATCCAGGCGGCCGTCATCGATACGGCCGAGGGCGGCGCCACGCCGCTGGCCGACCGCTTTGCCGGCGCACTGGCCCGCAGCTACGTGGACTCCGGTGCCGATCTGGCGATGATCAAAGCCGCCAGCAACGACCCGGCCGTTTCGTCCAACCCGGTGCAGATGTTCGCGCTGCAGACGGCCCTGGCTGACTACAGCAAGCGCATGATCGTTGCGGCCGGCCTGGCCAACCATGCCACCAAGACGGTGGAAACGTTGCTGAAGTCATGAAGCATTCCCGCTGTGCGCCGGCGCTGCGCCTGACCCTGCTGATGCTGGCGTTGCTGCTGCTGGCCGCCTGCGCGCGCAGGCCGCTGCTGGAAGCGCTGGACGAGCGGCAGGCCAATGAAGCGGTGGCCCTGCTGCTTCGCCACAACATCGCGGCCGAAAAACACAATGCTGGCAAGGCCGGCTTTGCCGTGCAGGTAGCCGCAGCCGATCTGGCCGAGTCGATTGAACTGATGCAGCGCTACGATCTGCCCTCGGCGGCGCGTTCGCAGGTGGCGGCGGCCTTTCCGTCCGATGCGCTGGTCAGTACCCCGCTGGGTGAGCGTGCACGCCTGATTTCGGCCGTTGAACAGCGCCTGGAAGAGTCGTTGTCGGTACTGGACGGGGTCCACTCGGCCCGCGTGCACCTGAACTACGATGCCAATCTGGGCGGGGAAGGGCGTCGCCCGGACGGCCGCCGCATGCATGTGGCCGCTGTGCTGGTGCACGCGCCGGCCATCAACGAACAGGCCCTGCTGCAGCAGACCAAGCGCTTCCTGCGCAACACCTTCCACGATCTGGACTACGACAACGTCTCGGTGGTGCTGACCCCGCTGTCGATACCGCGTACGCTGGCCACCACCCGCGCCGAGCCGACCATGGCACCGCTCACCGCCTGGGTAGTGGGCGCGGTGGCCATGGCCCTGCTGGTGCTGCTGGCGGTGTTGGCCCTGTTGGCACGCAGCGTGCCTGCGGTTGGCCGCTGGGTGAAATGCTGCCAGCAACGCCTGCGCAGGGGAACGCGCCGTGTGGCCTGAGGCATTGCGCGTGGCCTACGCGCCCGCCGCCTATTTCCGCCCGCTGCGTGCCTGCTACGGCCAACTGGCCGTGGAGGAGCAGCGCAGCCTCAATATCTGGGTGATTGCCAGCCAGCGCCTGCCGGCCCCCTGCAACGCGGCGCTTGGTCGCATGGGGCGGCAGATGGTGCTGTGCTGGCAGCAGTTGCCCGAGGTAGCAATGCTGGTGGCTGCCGCGTGCCTGCGGCGGCGCTTGTTGGCTGAGCCGGCCGCACTGGCCCTGCCGGGGCCGTTGCATCACTTCCTGCGGCTGCATCCGGCGGCCGACCGCTCGGCCGGAGTGCCCGGCCTCAGCCCCGCCAACGGGGTGGCCGATCCGCTGTTCCTGCAGCAATGGGGCGCCCTGGCATTGCAGGGCATGGCGCTGGGCCTGCCGCATTGGCTGGGCGCGCGGCTGCCGCTGCCGTTTGCCGGTGGGCCGGCGGTGCCGCCCACCTGTGTGATCGAACCCCATCCGGACCTGCTATGGAGCGCCCTGCGCCATGTTGAAGCGTTTTCCTGAGAGCACCCTGGCCTTCGCCGTGGACGGCATTGTACCGGCGCGGGCGCTGGGCCATGCGCAGCAGGCCGCCCAGCTTGAACGGGCCGCCCGGCGCCGTGCGCGCAGCGTTGTCGAGGACAGCGAACGCCAGGCCATGGCAGACCTGCAGCAAGCGCGGGAACAGGGCTTTGCGGCCGGCTACAGCGATGGAGTGCGTGCCGCCGCGGAGCCGCTGATGGCCTTGCTGGTCGATGCCGGGCGCCTGCGCGATTGCACGGCCGCACGGCTGCGCACCGCGTTGGAGGAGGCGTTGACCGCTTCGGGCGCCGACAACGAGGTGGTGGTGCAGGCCTGCAGGCACCTGCTGCAGGCAGGCGATGAGCAGGTGCGCCTGTATGTGCCGCGCAGCATGCCGGAGCTTGCAACCGCGCTGGCAGACGCGCTGCGCACCGAAACAGCCGATGGCCGCCTGAGCCTGCACCCGTGCGATTTGCCCCGGCCATTGCTGCATGCCGGTCCGGTGATCCTTGAACTGGACCTGCACGCGCCGTTGTTGGCCACCGCCGGTGGCGCGCTGGACGCAGAAACCCTGGACACCGCAGCGGCCGAACGTGGCCGCCACTACGCGCTGGCCCTGCAACAGCAGCTGCGTGACCGCGCAGTGCCGGCTTTACCCCCCGACCGAGGAAACTGACATGAACCCGATCTCCACAGGCCCGTCCGCGCTGGCCGGCACGTTGCGCGATGCTGGATCCAGTACGCTGCGTTTGCTGGCCGAGCGTGCCCGCCAGGCCATCCAGGATGAGGCTACGCTGCCGATCACCCCGCCGGAGGACCCGGGCGAGGCGATGGACCGCTTCGTGCGCAACATCTACGCCAATGACTTCATGCAGAGCATGCTGTTTGACGACGAAGAGAAGACCGGCATGAAAGCCGAACCCTGGGATTGAACGCCTGCCCCGGGTGGTGTTGCCGCCCGGGGCGCGCGATCACGGCGTGCGGGCGGCCGCCGGCTGTTCCATCCAGCGATCGACCTTGCGCTCCAGCACGTCCAGCGGCATCGAGCCGTCCTTCAGCACTTCGGCATGGAAGCGGCGCAGGTCGAAGGCCGCACCCTGGCGGGCCTTGGCCTTGTCACGCAGGGCGAGGATGCGGCTCAGGCCCGCCACGTTCGACAGTGCCTGGCCCGGCTGGGCCATGATCCGTTCCACTTCCGCGCTGGCGTCGTCCTCGCTCATGTCCACGGTCTTCTGCAGGTAGTTCACCGCCTGCTGCTTGCTCCAGCCCTGCGCATGCACGCCGGTGTCGGCCACCACGCGTGCCGCGCGCAGCAGGCGCGAATACAGATAACCGATGCGGTCGTAGGGATCGCTGTAGACGCCCAGGTCGTCGCCCAGGGTCTCGGCGTACAGGCCCCAGCCTTCGACGAAGGCGAGATCGCCACCGAGGCGGCGGAAGCGCGGCAGCTTGGCCAGCTCCTGTTGCAGGCCCAGCTGCACGTGGTGGCCGGGGATGGCTTCATGCAGGTACTGCACCGGCACGTTCCAGCGCTTGCGGCTGGGCAGGTCGCGGGTGTTGATGAAGAGCACGCCGGGTTGCCCCGGCTGGCCAGGCTGGTAGGCCGCAGCGGCAGCGGTCATCGCGCGCTCCGGCTCGACCGCGCGTACTTCCAGGCGATCCTTCGGCAGGGTGTCCAGGATCTGCGGCAGGCGCGCATCCACCTGCTGCTGCAGCTGGCGGTAGCGGTTGATCAGTGCGTTGGCATCGGCGTACTGGAACTGGCGGTCAGTGCGCATGCTCTTCAGCAGCTTGGCCTGCGAACCGCGCAGCTTGTTGTCCTTCATCACCGCGGCGATCTGCGCGCCCAGTTCCTGCACGCGCTGCTCGCCCAGGGCATGCAGCTGGGCAGCGGTCTGGTCGCTGGCAGTGGTCTGCACGATCAGGTTGGCGTACCAGCCCTGGCCGTCGGGCAGGGCGCCCAGGCCGCTGCTGCTGCGGGTGGCCGGCAGGTATTCGGTGGCGATGAAGCCGCGCAGGGCGCGGTAGGACGGCAGGATGCGCAGCTCGATCATGCGCTTGTATTCGGCGCTGATGCGCGCTTTTTCCTCGGCGGGGATATCGCCCGGCATGGTCCTGATCGGCGACCAGAAGATGCTTTCCTCGGCGGTCGGGGTGATCACCGCGTCCAGCTGCGGCAGCACCTTTTCCATCAGGTCGCGCGGCTGCACCACGCCGGCCTTCATGCCCTGGCGCATGTTGTCGATGGCCTGGTTGAACAGGTCGGGGATGCCCAGCGAGCGGCGCGACCAGGTGTCGTAATCCTTGACCGTGTTGAACGGCTGGGCGCCGGCACCGGCACCAAGGATCGCCATGATGCTGCCGATGTTGTAGTACTGGCTGATCGGCATCATCCAGCTGGGGTAGCGTTCGGCGGCCAGCGAGGCGCGTGCATCGCGCACGAAGATCTCGTAGCTGAGCAGGTCCTGGCCCTGCAGGCCGTCACTGCCGACCTTCTCGACCTTGCCCAGCCATTCGGTGGTGAAATCGTGCGACTGCTGGCGCCATGCGGCGGAGAGGATGTTGGGCAGCTGGTCGTTGTAGCGGGCGTCGCCCTGGAACGTGGCCTGCAGCGGGTTCAACCGCATCGAGGCTTCCCAGTATTCGTCGTACAGGCGCTCCAGCTGCACCTGCTTGGGCACGGCGCGGGCCGGTG
>JAFAFD010000079.1 GCA_023423675.1 Pseudomonadota bacterium
GGCTACCAGATGAACAGCATCCAGAACCTGGACAAGGACGATCCGTTCGTGAAGGCGGTGGCCGACCTGCCGATGTCACCGCGGGTGCGTTACCACTCGATCATCGCCCGTGCCAGCGCCGACGGCCCGCTGGAAAAGACCAACGACGGGCTGGTGCCGTACTGGAGCTCGCACCTGCCCAACGCGGTATCGGAAAAGGTGATCGTGTCCGGGCACAGCGTGCAGGAAGCCACGCCGGCGATCGTCGAACTGCGGCGCATCCTGCATGAGGACATGCAGGCGCACCCGCTGCGTCAGCCGCTGCATCACCCGTAGTCGCGGCACGCTCAGGCCGGCAAACGTGGCCCCTGCTGCTCACGCTGCTGCGCCTGCGCCAGCTGCTCCTGGTCCAGGCGATCGGCGCGATCAAACACGTCCTTGAGCGGCGGCGCGGGACTTTCCAGATCGACCGCAGCGCGGAAGCCGGGAACGTCGCCCATCACCCACAGGCGGTCTTCGCTCACCAGGGCACGCTCCACCCGGCCCGCATCGTGGATGCCGGCCTCCTTGGCCTTGAGCATTGCCTGCGCAACCACTTCATCGGGAACATGGGCGAGCACTTCACCACGGATGCGGTCGAACAGCGCGCGGTTGGCGGCTGACCCGCCCGGCGGCAGAGCGGCCTCCGGCTGGCCGGTAACCGCAGGCAGTTGCCCGGCCGTCTCGATCTCGGCGGCAGTGGTGACCGCCCGGGGCACCATCCGGCTGTCGGAGAACATGCCGTCGCGGCCATCATCCATCATCGTGACGATGGCGCTTCCCGCGCCCACCCTGCCGGTGGCTGGGTCGGGCTGCAGCGTCAGCGTGAACGGACGTCCTGCCTTGTCCAGGCCAGCGGCGGCATGGGTCTTTTCGATGGCGGCAGTGGCAGCATCCAGCTGTGCAGCGGTGCGCTCGATACCCGCGGCCTCGTAGGTGGACGCGACGAGACCACGCAGTGCGTTTGCCTCAGGCAGGATCGGGTTGGCCTTGGCCTGCAGCGCCAGCCCCTGCAGGTCATGCACACCCTGCTGCTGGCTGGCGTGCACGGCATTGAGTTCATCACGCAGATTGCCTTCGGCCTGGTTGACGCCATAGACGCGGCCGGGCGTGGTCCACTCGCCATTGCTCTGCAGCTGGTAGTCGTGGCCATCGGAGGCGCGCAATGAATAGGTGTCCGCTGCCGCCTTCTGTATCGCCTCAGGCACCGGCCAGTACCTGTCCCAGCCGAACTGCCGGTAAGCCACGTCATAGCGCGCCGCCAATGCGGGAGGCGTGTTCATCGCATTTTCGGCGATGCGCACACGCGCCTGCTGGTCCAGGGCCGCCGCTCGCTCCGGGTTTGCGGTCTCGGCATGGGAGATGCGGATGCCATGCTCAAGCACGTCGGTCACCACCTCCCGATGCCAGGCGCCGGTGCTGGCATTGCGCACCCAGTCGGCATGGCCCCCCATGCTGGGCGTGTCGCCGCGGGCAGCGGGCTGCCGATAGGGATCAACCGGATCGGAAAGCTTGGCCAGGCCAAGCTCGTACGACGCGTTGGCCGAGTGGTAATTGAGCTCGTTGGCCAACCGGTCACCGGCGACGTAGCGCACGTTGCGATAGGCGGGGTCGGACTGCGCGCCCCCCGTGGCCAACTGCTGGGTATCGGCCGTGCGGCTCCAGGTGCGCTTGGGATCCTCCGGATCGCGCGTCCACTCATTGCCGTCTGCGTCCTTCTGGGTATAGACCCGTTTGATGTCTTCCTCGCGCGCCCAGCGTTCCCCCATGAAGGCGCCGCCCACGCCACCGACGATGCCGCCGATGCCGCCGGTGATGAGCGCACCCGGTCCCGTTTCAGACCCGGCAATCAGGCCGTAGCCGGCGCCGGAGAGGAACCCCAGGGCAATGCCGCCGCCGATGCCGCCGACATTGCGGCCGACGAAATGGGTTTTGGCCGAATCCGCACCCGTCTGGTTGCCCTGCGACTGCAGGCGGACCACATCGTGACCGGTGGTCGCGAAATCATAGGCGACGGCTGCTACAGCCAGTGCCGTGCCACCACGGGCCAGCATGCTGGGCCGCACGCCACGGGCAGCGGCCTCGGCCGCCGCCGTACCCGACGCGATGCCTGCATCCAGCGCGGCGACCGGCGCGACCGCGCCCGTGATGCCGGTGGGCGCACGCACCATTCCCCTGGCAGCCAGTTCTGACGCTGATTCGAAGGCCACAGCGTCAGCCCCCAGCGCCGTTGCCGCCTCCCTCGAAATGCGTACCGTCGTGATGTCACCGCCAAGCTGTGCCTGCGGAATGAACACGCCCTTGGGCACGGCATCGACAAAGGCGGCCTGCACCCGTGGCAGCACGGCCGGTGCACCGCCCTGCGCGTGCACCACTTTCAGGTCGGCAATCGCCTGCCCACCCAGCGTACGCACGTTCGGGTTTTCGAGAATGGTGGGCAGTTCCACTTTGCCGAACACCCGCTCGATGTTCGCCTGCGTGGCGATGACCTTCACGTCGCCGCGCAGCGAACCTGCAAATTCCTTGGACGCCTCACCCCACAGGCAGCCCTCCAGTGACGTAGGGCTGTTGGCCAGCGCCTTGGGCGAGCCGTAGAGAAACTCGGTCGCGGCAGCACCCGCACTCTGCAACGACTGGCCATTCCTGACCATGATCCCTTCAACCGTCTCGGCAATGGCGTCTGAAACCTGCCGGTTTGACAGGAACTGCGCCCGCGGGGTGTGGTTGATGATGGGTTCGTTGGTACGGGCGGCCATCTCCAGCGCGATGGTTTCCGATGACACATCGCCGACCGGCCGGCTGTAGAGATAGCCACCCTCGCCGACCGCCTTGGCCGGATACTCACGGACGATTGCCTGGATTTCCTGCAGTGAACCTGCCTGACGGATCCTGCGTATCTGATCGACATAATCGTCGCTCATGACACGACCTCGTCGTCGGAAATCAGGATCCAGCCCTCCCTGAACAACACGCGGCCCTGGAAGCGGCCGCTGGGATAGTCCACCAGCAGGCGAGGCCTGCGCTCCCATGCAGCGCCGGCAGCAACCAGTTCGCTGATGAGTCGCTGCAGGCGCTCCACGTCGGAGAATGCGAATACCTGGGCGGTGCCGGGCATCGGCATTCCCAGGTTGCGATCCAGGCGATAACCGAACGCAACGACTTCGATGTTGAAATCGTTGTCGTTGGCGAGAAAGGCGCGCTGGATCTCACCGAACAGTTCCTGCCCATCGAAGCACACGGCGAACGCATCGTGCCCGGCCTGATCGGCACCGCGGACCAGGCCGGCAAATCTCGCCCGGCCGCTGGGCAGATCCTGCCAATCGAAGGGGGACGAAAGCGGAACGGCGGGATCCATCACGGGCATGCTCCTGGGGTCGGCAATCGGCGCTGAACTTACCACCGCCCCTGCCAGTGCGCCATTCACACGGGCATTGACTGCATTTCCACCTTGCTGAATGCGTGACGGGCGCAGCACATCGCCACGCCCGCCACTCACCCTTGCCGATGGACCGTCAGAAATCGAGGCTGTAACCCAGCGTCACCGTCCGCCCACGCCCGGCGAAGTACCGCGCCGGTTCGATCAGCGCGCTCTGCGAGTAGTAGGTGATGTACTGGCGGTCGAACAGGTTGGCGATGCCCAGGTTCACCTTGCCCTTGGCAAGCCTGTAGTCCACGCCCAGATCGAACAGCGCGTAGCCGCTGAATTCCTTGGCGGCTTCGTCGAAGTTGCGGCTGAAGGCGTACTGCCCCTGCACGAAGGTCGACAGCTCCGGCGTCCACTGCGCCGACCAGGTGGCGATGACGCGGTTCGGTGCGATGTTCAGGCCATCCAGGCGCGCATCGAGCCGGCCATCGGCGTTGCTGTCATAGCGGCCCCGGGTCCAGGCATAGGACAGGCCCAGGCGGTGCGCATCGTTCAGGCGGTAACGCACGCTTGCATCCAGGCCTTCGATGGCGGTCTTTTCGCGGGCGAGCTGGAACGCGCCGTCGACTGCGATGACGCGCGTGCCATACTCGGAGCGCGACTGGAACGCACTGGCCTCGGCTTCCCACGACGGCGAGCGGTAGCGCACGCCGATCTCGCTGTTGCGGGTCAGCAGCGGCTGCAGCGAACGCAGCGATTCCACGTTGGTGCCCGGCGTGTTGATCGAGCGCAGCACGCGGCCGACGTCGGGCATGCCGAACCCTTCGGAATAGCTGGCGAAGGTGTTGAAGCGCTCGGTCGGCGCGTACACCAGGCCGATGTTGCGCAGGTTCTGCTGGAACTTCAGCTTGCCGCCCTGCACCGCCACGCGGTTGTAGCGGTACAGCGTGGTGTAGCTGTCGATGCGCAGGTCGGCCTCTTCGCGGCGCCAGCCGCCCTGCACGGTCAGCTGCGGCAGCAGTCTGTAGTCGGCCTGCACGAAGCCGGCCACGCTGCTGTAGCGCGAATCGGGCACGTAGGTGCGGCCGCTGCCGTACAGATCCTGCTTGCCACTGTCGCGCAGCGTGTCCACGCCGGCAGTGATCTTCAGGTCGCCGCCGAGCAGGTCATCGCGACCCAGGCTCGTCTTGGAGCCCCACTTCGAGGCGGTCGAGCGCGACTGGTCATACAGCGTGCCGACCGGTGCGATCAGCGGATCCTGGAAGGTGGACGAATTGTCGGCGCCGAACAGGCCTTCGAACTCCTGGTTGAACACCATCGCCTTCAGTTCCACGCCCGCCAGGTCGTGGTGGGTGTAGCTGAGGCCGGTGGTCCAGGCATCGTTCCAGGCCGGCGTACCCGGCGGCGTGCCGCGCACCGACGTCGTGGCGATGCCCAGGTCGCGGTTGCCGGCCACCGGCACGTAGTCGGCCTTGGACTTGATGCGATAGCGGTTGCTGCTGAACTGCAGCTCCTGGTTGTCGTCGATCCAGTAGCCCAGCTTGGCGTGCAGGTCATAGGCACGGGTCGACATCAGGTCGCCCTGGGTGACGTCCACGCCGATCGGCGTGCCCTCGCCGTCCACCCACAGGCCCTGGTCTTCATAACCGGCGCCGAGCAGGTAGTCCCACTTGCCCTTGCTGCCGCTGATGCGGTAATCGGCGCGATAGCCGGTGGTTTCACCGCGCACCTCGGACGTCGGCAGCGTGGTCTGCACGCCCACGTGCTGGTTGACCGCACCCGGCTCCGGGCGCCGGGTGATGAGGTTGATGGTGCCGCCGGTGGCGCCCAGGCCGTTCATGGCGTTGGCGCCCTGGATGACCTCGATGCGCTCGACCAGCGCGTAGTCGATCGTATGAGCTTCGCGGCCCGTCGGGCGCAGCGGGTTCGACTGCGGAATACCATCGACCAGGATCAGCGGCGTGCGCCCGCGCAGGGTCTCGCCACTGCCGTTCATCTTGCCGCGGCTGGGCGTGTACGACGGCAGCAGGCTGGACAGCACATCGGACGAATTGCTGCTGAGGCGCAGCTGCTGCTCGATCTGTTCCTTGCCGATGATCACCACCGTCTGCGGCGCGGTAGCCGCGTCCTGGCCGGTACGCGAGGCGGTCACGATGACCTTGTCGAGCGTCTGCGCCTCGGGCGGGGCCTGTTCGGCGTGGGCGTTGGCACAGACCAGCAACGAAATGGCGACCGTCAGCCGCGAATATCTCAGCACGTGAACTCCTCTTGGGGGGAGGGCGTGGCGATATGGCTGGCCCGGAACAGGGGCGTATCTTTCCCGACGTGTCGAAATGCGTCAAATCCATGCGCCGGGCCAAAGGGCCCGCAGCGTTCGCCAGCCGCCCATCCCGGCACACCTCCTCCTCCCGTTCCATGGCATGCTCCGTGAAACCGTTTTCATGGAATGGAGGGATTCCACGATGTTGTCGCGTCTTCGCCGGCCCGCACTGTGCGCGCTGCTGGCTCTTGCTCTGCCTGCCGCTGCCTGGGCAGCCCAACCGCCCGCTCCGCTGAAGGTGATGTCCTTCAACGTGCGCACCCCGGCCGATACCGAACCCGGCAAGCGCTGGGACGACCGTCGCGATGTGATGGTCAAGGTCATCCTCGATGCGCACCCGGCCGTGGTCGGCACCCAGGAACTGGTGCAGGAACAGGCCACCTACCTGGCCGCCCACCTGCCCGGCTATCGCTGGTTCGGCGAAGGCCGCCGCGGTGGCGACGGCGACGAACACATGGGCGTGTTCTACGACACCAAGGTGCTGGCCATCGAGGAGTCGGGCAACTTCTGGCTGTCCGATACGCCGGACGTGCCGGGCAGCATCACCTGGGGCAACCTGTACCCGCGCATGGTCACCTGGGCACTGTTCCGCCGCCTGGACGATGGCCGTCGCTTCTACTTCATGGACACCCATCTGCCCTACCGCGACGAGGACGAGCCGCGCCGGATCAAGGGTGCCGAGCTGATCGCCAAGCGCCTGCAGACGCTCCCGGCCGACCTGCCGGTGGTGCTGACCGGTGATTTCAACACCGAGCCGGGCAGCGAGACCTACAAGGCGTTCACCCGCGTGCTGCAGGACACCCGCACCCAGGTGAAGGCGCCGAAGGGCCCGCGCGAGACCTTCCACGATTTCACCGGCAAGGCCACCGTGCAGCTGGACTGGGTGCTGGTGCGTGGCTTCCATGCGCGCAGCTTCACCACCGACGACCGTCGCATCGGCGGCGTGCTGCCGTCGGACCACTTCCCGCTGGTGGTCGAACTGGACTGGCCGAAGCCCTGAGCACGTGCGGCCATCGCTACGGCGGTGGCCGCCTTCCCAGCAGGCGATACAGCGCCTGATGCTGGTCGCGGGCCTGGCAGATGCGTGCGGCGATGGCCAGGAACAGGCCGATGCCGACCAGGCCTGGCCCGAGCATCGCATCGGGCATGCGCAGGAAGCCGATGGCCACTGCCAACGCGGCCAGCACCAGCAGCGCCACCACCACTACGGACAGGCCTGCGCCAGGCAGGCCGGGATCGCCGAACAGCACCCGCTGCGTCGATTGCTTGTCGTCACTCATTGCCGCCGCTCCTTGGAACCTGCCCTATTAGTTACTACGGCGGGCCAGCGCTTCGGCAGAGTCAGAAGCGTCATGACGGCAGCGGGCCAGATACAACAAAGGGACGGATGCCTGCGCATCCGTCCCTTCGTGGGTACCGCAACCCTGCGGTTACTGCACCTGCGCCACGCTCGGCGCCTGCGGCGACTGCCCCCAGCCGCCCAGTGCCTTGTAGACACCGACCACACTCACATTGACCTCGGCCTCGGCTGCGGCCAATGCATCGTCGGCGGCCAGCTGCGTGCGCTGCGCATCCAGCAGGGTCAGGAAGTCCTCCGAACCCTCGCGGAAGCGGATCTGCGCCAGCGATTCGGCACGCCGCGCGGCCTGCGCCTGCTCGACCACGATGGCCAGCCGCGCCTGCTGCTTGGAGTAGCGGGTCAGCGCGTTCTCGGTGTCTTCCAGCGCCAGCAGCACGGCCTGCTCGTACTGCGCGGCCACACCTTCGGCCTCGGCCTTGCTGGCACGCAGGCGTGCACGCACGGTGCCGAAGTCGAACGCCGCCCAGCTCAGCGACGGGGTCAGCGACCAGGCCTTGTTGTTGCCGTTGACCAGGCCGCTGGCATCGCCGCCGAGGAAGCCGACGAAACCGGAGAGCGACAGCCGCGGGAACAGATCGGCGGTGGCCACGCCGACACGCGCGGTGGCGGCGGCGAGGCGACGCTCGGCCACGCGCACGTCGGCACGCTGGCGCAGCAGTTCGCGGGTGTCACCCAGCGGCAGTGCCTTGGCAAACGCCGGCACGTCCTGCGGCGCCAGCATCGCGGTCAGCACTTCCGGGCGCTGGCCCAGCAGCACCGCCAGGCGGTTGCGCGACTGTGCCTCGGACACTTCCAGCAGCGGGATGTCGGCCTCGATCGCCTTCAGGCGGGCGCGGCTGCTCTGCACATCCAGTTCGCTGCCGGCACCCAGTTCCCAGCGCGCCTCGGTCAGCTTCTGCGTATCGCGCAGGTTTTCCAGCGTGTGCTGGGCCACCGCGATGCGCTTCTGCGTGCCACGCAGCTCGAAGTAGTTGCGTGCCACTTCGGCAGCGACCAGCACCTGCGCATCGGCCAGGTTGGCCTGCTCGGCACCGAGGTCGGCGCGTGCGGCCTCTGCAGCACGGCGCTTGCGGCCGAACAGATCCAGCTCCCAGCCCGCATCGAAGCCGAGCTGGTAGCTTTCACTGAACACCCGCTGCCCACCCAGCTGCGGATCGGGTTGCTTGCGGCGGTCGTAGCTGCCGTCAGCGGTAATGTGCGGGGCCTGGTCGAAGCGGCTCTCGACGAACACCGCACGGGCCTGGCTGACGCGGGCCACGGCCACGCGCAGGTCCAGGTTGTCCGACAGTGCGCCGTGCACCAGTTCTTCCAGCACCGGATCATCGAACTGCGCCCACCAGCTGGCCACCGGCGAGGCGGTGCTGTACACCGCCTGCTGTGCGCCCTGCAGGACCACCGGCTCCTGTGCCGGGGCCGCGTAGTTGGGGCCGACGCTGACACACCCGGCCAGCACCAGGCTGGAGATGGCCATCGCCAACGTGCGGATCACCATGGCAGCACCTCGCCCAGGTAGGTGAAGCTGCCGCTGGCGCCGGCTTCGCCGATCAGTGCCATTTCCACGCTGGAACGTGCGCCTTCGCTGATCTCGATTTCGCCGTTGCCACCGTTCATGTCGGTCTTCACGTAGCCGGGGTGCACGGTGTTGACCTTGATCGGGGTGTTGCGCAGCTCGTAGGCCAGGGCCAGGGTCCAGCTGTTCACCGCCGCCTTGGAGGCGTTGTAGGCCGGAACCTTGAAATCGTAGATGTCCGAATTCGGGTCGGCGTGCAGGCTCTGCGAAGCGAGCACGCTGGACACGTTGACGATGCGGCCGGACGTGGCCTGCTTGACCAGCGGAAGGAAGGCCTGGGTGACCGCGACCAGCGCGTAGACGTTGGTGTCGAAGGTGCGGTGCCAGGTGTCCAGCGACTGCTCGGACGGCGCCTGCGCCGGGTTCTCGATCATGATGCCGGCGTTGTTGACCAGGATGTCCAGGCGGCCGTGGCGCTGGCGCACCTGTTCGACGGCCTCGGCGATGCTGGCGGCATCGGTCACGTCCAGCTGGATGGCTTCCACCGGCAGGCCTTCGCCCTGCAGCAGCAGGGCCTGCTCCACCGCGGTCTCGCGCTTGCGGCCGGCCAGCAGCGTGTGCACGCCGGCCTGGGCCAGCTGGCGCACGGTTTCCAGGCCGATGCCACGGGTGGCGCCGGTGACCAGCGCGATCTTGTTCTGATGGGTGTTCATGGATTCATGCCTTGGTTTTGGGGAAGCGACCGCCGCTCGGGGCGGCGACCGCGGGAGTGCATGTCAGTGGTGGATGGTGGGCTCGCCGTGCTGCACCAGCTGGCCACCGCCGTTGCGGGTGACGAACTTGCGCAGGGCCACGTAGAACACCGGGGTCAGGAACAGACCGAACAGGGTCACGCCCAGCATGCCGGCAAACACCGTGATGCCGGTGACAGAGCGCACTTCGGCGCCTGCACCGTGGGACAGCACCAGCGGCACGGTGCCGGCGATGAACGCGATGGAGGTCATCACGATCGGACGCAGGCGCAGGCGGCAGGCTTCCAGCGCGGCTTCGACGATGCCCTTGCCGCCCATTTCCAGTTCGCGGGCGAACTCGACGATCAGGATCGCGTTCTTGCACGCCAGGCCCATCAGCACCACCAGGCCGACCTGCACGAACACGTTGTTGTCACCACCGGTCATCCACACACCGAACAGGGCCGACAGCAGGGTCATCGGCACGATCAGGATCACCGCCAGCGGCAGCGACCAGCTTTCGTACAGCGCCGCCAGCACCAGGAAGGCCAGCATGATCGCCACCGGGAACACGATGAAGGCGGCCTTGCCCTGGGTGGCCTGCTGGTAGCTCAGGTCGGTCCATTCGGTGGTCATGCCCACCGGCAGCACCTTGCCGGCGATCTCGGTCAGCTTGTTCATCGCTTCGGCCGAGGACAGCAGGCGCGGGTCGGCTTCGCCGGCCAGATCGGCAGCCGGGTAGCCGTTGAAGCGCAGCACCGGGTCCGGGCCGAAGGTCTGCTTGATGGTGACCATCGAACCGATCGGCACCATCTCGCCGCGATCATTGCGGGTACGCAGCTTGCCGATGTCTTCGACGCTCTCACGGAACGGGCCGTCGGCCTGGGCGATCACCTGCCAGGTACGACCGAACTGGTTGAAGTCGTTGACGTAGGCCGAGCCCAAGTAGGTCTGCAGGGTGTCGAACAGCTCGGTGAGCTGCACGCCCTGGGCCTTGGCTTTCACGCGATCCACTTCCGCATCCAGCTGCGGCACGTTGGCCTGGTAGCTGGTGATCGGGAAGGCCATGCCCGGGGTCTGCGCGACGGTGCCCTGCATCGCCTGCACGGCATTCTGCAGCGCGCCGTAGCCCAGGTTGCCACGGTCCTGGATGAACATCTGGTAGCCGTTGCCGTTGCCCAGGCCAAGGATCGGAGGCGGCATCATCGCGAAGGCGAAGCCTTCCTGCAGCCCGGCGATCTTCTGGTTGATCTCGGCATTGATCTGCGCAGCGGTACGACCATGACGCTCGGCGAACGGCTTGAGCGGAATGAACGCCACGCCGGTGTTGGGCGTGTTGGTGAACTGCAGCGCGTTCAGGCCCGGGAACGAAATGGTGTGGGCAACGCCATCGGTTTCCTGGGCGATCTTGGCGACCTTGCGCAGCATTTCATCGGTACGCGCGATCGACGAGCCTTCCGGCAGCTTCACGCCGGCGATCAGGTACAGCTTGTCCTGGGTCGGGATGAAGCCCGGCGGCACCAGCTTGAAGATCATGCCGGTACCGACCAGCAGGATCGCGTAGACCACGAACACCGCGCCACGACGGCCAAGGATCTTCGAGACACCACGCTCGTACTTTTCCGAGCTGGACTTGAAGAAGCGGTTGAACGGACGGAACACCCAGCCGAACAGGCGGTCGATGAGGCGCGTCGGCGCATCCTTGGCGGCGTCATGCGGCTTCAGCAGGCGCGCGGCCAGGGCCGGCGACAGGGTCAGCGAGTTGATGGCCGAGATCACCGTGGAGATGGCGATGGTGACGGCGAACTGCTTGTAGAACTGGCCGGTGACGCCGGACAGGAAGGCCATCGGCACGAACACGGCGCACAGCACCAGCGCGATCGCGATGATCGGACCGGACACTTCGCGCATGGCCTGGTGGGCCGCCGCGAGCGGGGTGAGGCCTTCCTCGATGTTGCGTTCAACGTTCTCCACGACCACGATCGCATCGTCGACCACGATGCCGATCGCCAGCACCAGGCCGAACAGGCTCAGCGTGTTGATCGAGAAGCCCAGCAGGTACAGCGCAGCGAAGGTACCCACCACCGACACCGGCACGGCGATCAGCGGAATGATCGAGGCACGCCAGGTCTGCAGGAACAGGATCACCACCAGCACCACCAGGGCGATGGCTTCGAGCAGGGTGGACACCACGGCCTTGATCGAATCGCGCACGAAGATGGTGGTGTCATACACCGCTTCGTACTTCACGTCGGCAGGCATGGTCTTCTGCATCTCGTCCATGGTGCCGATGACCGCATCACGGATTTCCAGCGCGTTGGCGCCCGGTGCCTGGAAGATGCCGATGCCGACCGCGTTCTTGCCATCCAGCTGCGAACGCAGGGTGTAGTCGCCGGCGCCCAGTTCCACGCGGGCCACATCGGACAGGCGCACGATCTCGCCATCAGTGCCGCTCTTGAGCACGATGTCGCCGAATTCCTTCTCGGACTTCAAGCGGCCCTGGGCATTGATCAGGGTCAGGAACTGGCTGTTGGGCAGCGGTTCTGCACCGAGCTGGCCGGCCGAGACCTGCACGTTCTGCTCGCGCATGGCGGCAACCACGTCGCTGGCGGTCAGGCCGCGCGAGGCCACCTTGTCCGGGTCCAGCCAGGCGCGCATGGCGTAGTCACCGCCACCGAAGATCTGCGCATCACCCACGCCCGGGATACGGGCCAGCGCGTCCTTGACGTGCAGGCGGGCGTAGTTGCGCAGGTACAGGGTGTCGTACTTGCCATTGGGCGAGGTCAGGTGCACCACCATCAGGAAGGTCGGCGACTGCTTCTGGGTGGTCACACCCTGCCGGCGCACGTCCTCGGGCAGACGCGCCTGCGCCTGTGCCACGCGGTTCTGCACCTTCACCGCCGCCGCGTCCGGGTCGGTGCCCGGGCGGAAGGTAACGGTCATCTGCAGCACGCCATCGGAGCCGGCCACCGACTTGAGGTACATCATGCCCTCGACGCCGTTGATCGCCTCTTCCAGGGGGGTGGCCACGGTTTCAGCGATGACCTTGGGGTTGGCGCCCGGGTAGACCGTGCGCACGACCACCGACGGCGGCACCACTTCGGGGTACTCGCCGATCGGCAGCAGCGGAATCGAGATCAGGCCGGCGGCGAAGATCACGATCGACAGCACCGCCGCGAAGATCGGCCTGTCGATGAAGAAACGGGAAAAGTCCATGGAGGAATTCCTGGGAAATGCCGCCGACGGGCAACAGCCGCCCTGCCCCTCGTCAATCTGACGAAGGCAGGGAAGGCTGCCGCTGGCGCCGGCAGCTAAGCGGAAACTTGGTTCAGGAGACGGCGGATCAGTGGCTCAGGGCGGCGGTGGCATCGCGGCCCGGTGCAGCGGCCGGCGGCTGCATCGCCACCGCCTTGGCCTGCACCGGCATGCCCGGCATGAAGACCTTCTGCACGCCGTCGATGATGACCTTGTCACCCGCGGCCAGGCCGCTTTCGACGATGCGCAGGCCTTCGGCGGTGCGGCCGAGCTGGATGTCGCGGCGCTGGGCCTTGCCATCCTTGTCGACCACGTACACGTACTTGCGGTCCTGGTCGGTCAGCACGGCCTTGTCATCGATCAGCATGGCCTGGAACTGGCCGCTGCCGAGCAGCTGCACGCGGGCGAACAGGCCCGGGGTGAACTGGCGATCGGCGTTGTCCAGCAGCGCACGGACGCGGATGGTGCCGGTGCTGCGGGCCACCTGGTTGTCGAGGAAATCGACCTTGCCGGTGTGCGGGTAGCCCTCTTCACCGGACAGGCCGACCTTCACCGGCAGTTCGCTGTCACGCTCGCTCGGGCGTTCACCCTTGCGGGCCATCTGGGCGTAGCGCAGGAAGGTGCTTTCGTCGGCATCGAAGTACACGAACACCGTGTCCAGGGAGACCAGCGTGGTCAGCACGCTGGCGCTGTCGCCGGCGGTGACCAGGTTGCCGGCGGTGACCATCGCGCGACCGGCACGGCCGTCGATGGGCGCGCGCACCTTGGTGAATTCCAGGTTGAGGCGGGCGGCATCCAGTGCGGCCTGCGCGGCCTGCACCGCGGCACCGGACTGGTCGGCCGCGGCGCGACGCTGTTCGGCGGTCTCGGTGGAGATGGCCTGCTGCTCGGACAGGCGCTTGGCACGTTCGGACTCGCTGCGGGCCAGGCTGGCCTGGGTGCGGGCGCGGGCCAGTTCGGCGGCGGCGCGATCGTACTCGGCCTGGTAGCTGCGGGCGTCGATGGTGAACAGGACGGCGCCCTTCTTCACTTCTTCGCCTTCCACGTAGTTGACCTTGTCGATGTAGCCGGAGACGCGCGGACGCAGTTCGACGCTCTGCACGGCCTCGACGCGGCCGCTGAACTCGTCCCACTGGCTGATCGGCTTGACCAGCACCGGGGCGGCACTGACCTGCGGCGGCGGCGGTGCGCCGGCCTCTTCGGCATGGCCGCCACTGCAGGCAGCCAGCACCGCAGCTGCGAGGATCGACACGCCGGCCATCGCCAGGCGACGGCTGAAACGATGTGGGGTGGTGTTGGGGGAAGTCATGGCATGCATCCGTACGGAAGGGGTGGTAGTGCGTGTAAATCGAAGATCGATGAAACGGCGGCGTAGCCTGCGACCTCAACGATGGTTGAGGTCAAGCAACGCCTGCGGTGTCGCGCCACAGCGGTGGCAGGTCGAGGTTCAACAGGCCGCGCGGCAATTCCGCATCGCTGCTGTCGCAGCGGACGATGGCGCGGTTGTCGCGGCATCCGTCAAGCAGGGACACCACGCGCCGGCCGACCAGCAACGAGCTGGGCCACTCGATGCAGGCGTTGGCCGCATTGGCCGGGGTGCACACGGGGCTGCACACTTCCAGCATCTGCGCACGCACGCCCAGTGCCTGCGCTTCCTGGTGCACGACCTGCGCGTACATGCGCAGCGCGGCGGTGGTGATCGAGGTTTCACCGTAGCCAGCCCAGGGCTTGGCACCGGCGGGGCTGCCGATCATCACGTAGCGGCGGGCGTGCGGGTTGTCCTTCAGCAGCGGCAGCAGGTGCCGCACCGCGTGGGCATGCGGCATCAGGTCGGCCTGCATTGCACCCAGCAGGGCATCGCCACTGCGGTCGATGACACGGCCGCGGTTGTACGGGCCGCCCATCGCCGCGACCACGGCGGCCAGCGGGCGCGGACGCTGCGCCACGCGTTCGGCCAGCACCCGTGCCGAGCCGTCGTCGCTGAGCGAACCCAGCAGGGTCTGCAGGCCCGGCTCATCGGCGAACAGCTCGTGCAACGCCGCCAGTCGGCCCGGGTCGCGCCCCACCACCAGGACCGGACTGCCGGCCTCCAGCAGGGCACCGACCACGCCCTGGCCGACGGCACCGGTGCCGCCAAGGACCAGGACTTCGGGCGTCAGAATCCCATTCACGGGACATTTCCTCCCAAATCCGGGATAGTCCCAATTCGACGCAGTCGGTCGCCCTGACGGGGGACCAGACGGATCGAACTGCCACGCTGGCTACGAACGGGCGCGGTGAACTCCCGGAAATCCTTGTGTACCAAGGAACTGGGACGGGCTTCCACGGTCATGGCCTGGTCCAGAGCGTTCTGGCCGGCACGCCGGAAGTGGTCAAGAATGTTGCGCAGGCTCATGGGGGACGAGCTCCATTTCACGAATGGCGCCACGATAGACCTCAAACCTTTACTTGATTAGTCCGGATTAAGGGGAATAATCATCCCGTCCCCGGTCCAATCGATCTGTCACGATTGTCCCATCCCCGCCGTCCAGGATCCCGACCATGTCCCACGATCTCAACGAGACGCTGATCTTCGTCAAGGTGGTCGAGCAAGGCAGCTTCATTGCCGCTGCCAAATCGCTCGGCCTGCCCAAGACCACGGTCAGCCGTAAAGTGCAGGAGCTGGAAACGCGCCTGGGTGCGCGCCTGCTGCATCGGACCACGCGCCGCCTCGGCCTGACCGAAGCCGGTTCGATCTATCACGAGCATTGCCAGCGCATCGCACGCGAACTGGAAGAAGCCGAGAGCGCGGTGAGCCAGCTGCAGTCCGGCCCGCGTGGCTGGCTGCGCTTCACCGTGCCCTACGCCATCGGCATCACCTGGATCGCGCCGCTGCTGGGCCAGTTCCATGCGCAGTACCCGGAAATCCGCCTGGACATGCACCTGGGCAACGAGAAGCTGGACCTGATTGCAGGCGAAGCCGATCTTGCGCTGCGCGTGGGTGCCCTGCCCGATTCCAACCTGGTCGCGCGCAAGCTCGGCAGCCTGCGTACGCAGGTGTTTGCCAGCCCGGCTTACATCGAACGCTACGGCGAGCCGCTGCACCCGGAAGAACTGCAGTTCCACCGCATCCTGGCCATGCGCAAGCCGTACCACACCGGCAATTCGCCGCGCTTCACCTGGCAGCTGGGCGAGAACGGTGGCGAGCTGCGCGATTTCCCGGTGACGCCACTGATGACCGCCAACGACATGTCGGCGTTGAACGGCGCGCTGGTGTGTGGCGAAGGCCTGCTGCTGACCGGCGACGTGATGGCCAAGCCGTTCGTCGAATCCGGCATGGTGCGCCGCGTGCTGGCCGGCTGGACCGGCCCGGAAGTGGACTTCAACGCGGTGTTTGCCGGCGGCCGCCTGGTCTCGCCGAAGGTGCGTGCCTTCGTCGATTTCCTGGTGGAGAAGCTCAACTTCGACGCCAACTACATGCTGGCGCAGTGCCCGGCGGCGAAGCTGGCACGGCAGCAGCAGGAGAAGGAGGACGCCGCGCTGGAAAGCAGTGGCAAGCGCATCCTCGAGAAGGTCACTGCTGCGGCATGACCGACGCATCCACGCATGGCGTGGATCTACTGCTCGACTGGCTTTTGTAGAGTCGAGCCATGCTCGACTGCTTTTGTAGAGTCGAGCCATGCTCGACTTTACAAGCCGGAGAGCACGTGCTCGACCAGCGCGCGCAGCTTGGGCTCGGCCTGGCGACGGCTCGGGTAATACAGGAAAAAGCCCGCGAAACGCGGGCAGTACGGCTCCAGCAGTGACACCAGTTCACCGCGCTGCAGCCACGGCCGCCACGTCTCTTCCATGCCGATGGCGATGCCCGCGCCGGCCAGCGCCAGGCGCACCATCACGCCCATGTCGTTGCTGGTGATTTCCGGCTGCACATCGACGCTGAACTCGCGGCCGCGTTCCTCGAATTCCCAGCGATACGGCGCCTTGCCCGGCGCACTGCGCCAGCCGATGCAGCGATGCCCGGCCAGGTCGCGCGGATGCGTGGGCAGCGTGTGCTGATCGCGGTACGACGGCGCGCACACCACCAGCTGCCGCTGCCGCGCCGATACGGGCACGGCGACCATGTCCTGGGCGATGACTTCGCCCAGGCGCACGCCCGCATCGAAGCCCGCGCCGACGATGTCGAACTCCTCATCGCTCACCGTGATGTCCAGCTGCAGCGCGGGGTGCTTTGCCGCGAAGCTGGCCAGGAGTGGCCCAGCGAGGAAGGCTTCGGCGATGGAAGAGACGGCGAGCCGCAGCTGCCCGGACACGGCGGCCTGGCGCCGTTGCGTGGCCTCCAGTGCGGTGTCCAGTTCGGCCAGCGCCGGGCGCACTGACGCCAGCAGTGCCTGCCCCGCATCGGTCAGGTTGACGCTGCGCGTGGTGCGCAGGACCAGGGCGATGCCCAGCGCCTGTTCCAGCTTGCTGATCGTCTGGCTGACCGCGGACCGGGTCACGCCCAGCTGGTCGGCCGCACCGGTGAAGCTGCGGCACTCGGCCACCCGCTGGAACACGGCCAGGGCATTGAGATCGACGGACATTGGTTAGCAGTCCTTAACAGGCTGATCGGCAATCGCCATCTTATCGCGACAACGCGGGCGATCTACCGTGGCGACACCGGGTCCAGACCGACCCTTTCCATCCGTACAGGAGTCCTGCCATGAGCCTTTCCCGAACCATCCTCATCACCGGCGCGTCCAGCGGCATCGGCGCCGGCATTGCCCGCACGCTGGCCCAGCCGGGCGCACGCCTGGTGCTCGGCGCGCGCCGTGTGGACCGCCTGCAGGCACTGGCCGACGAACTGCGCGGGCAAGGTGCGCAGGTGTGGGTGCAGGCGCTGGACGTGACCCAGCGCGCCCAGGTCGACGCCTTCGCCGCCGCCGCGCTGGCGGAGTTCGGCAGCATTGATGTGATCGTCAACAACGCCGGGATCATGCCGCTCTCGCCGATGGCCTCGCTGAAGGTGGACGAGTGGGATCGGATGATCGACGTCAACATCCGCGGCGTACTGCACGGCATCGCCGCCGTGCTGCCGCACATGCAGGCGCGTGGCCAGGGGCAGATCATCAACATCGCCTCGATCGGTGCGTTGTCGGTGGTACCGACGGCAGCGGTGTACTGCGCGACCAAGTACGCGGTGCGTGCGATTTCCGAGGGCCTGCGCCAGGAGCACCGCGAGCTGCGGGTGACCTGCATCCATCCGGGCGTTGTGGAAAGTGAGCTGGCTGACACCATCACTGATCCGGTCGCGGCAGATGCGATGGTGCAGTACCGCGCCATCGCCCTGCAGCCCGATGCGATTGGGCGCGCGGTGCGGTTTGCGATCGAGCAGCCGGGCGATGTGGACGTGAGCGAGATCGTGGTGCGGCCGACGGCGGCGGGATGATGTGTTGGCGCCCTGGTAGGGGTCGAGCTTGCTCGACCGCTTTTTGTAGAGTCGAGCCATGCTCGACTGCCTGAAAGCTACAAAGGCCAGAGCGTGCCGACCAAGGTCGGCACCTACCAGAGCCGGAGCCGTCGAGCGTGCCGACCAAGGTCGGCATCTACCAGGAGCAGGGCATGCGGCGGACGGTTCCACGGTGTGCCGAGCAAGGCTCGGCACCTACAAAAAATGCCGCCTGCAAGGGCGGCATTTTTGTTCCGGCGTTGCCGGAACAGCAGTAACGCTGCGCGTTACTGCTTGAGCGGAATCACACGGATTTCCACGCGACGGTTCTGCGCGCGGCCGGCATCGGTGCTGTTGTCGGCAATCGGATACGCCTTGCCTGCACCCAGGGTTTCGATGCGGACCTGCTGCACGCCCTGCCCCACCAGGTACTGCGCCACCGAATCGGCACGCTCCTTCGACAGGCGGTTGTTCACCGCATCGCTGCCGATGCTGTCGGTGTGGCCGACCACTTCGATCATGGTCTGGTTGTACTCGTTCAGCGTGCTGGCCACGCCATTGAGCGAGCCGTAGAACTGCGGCTTCAGTGCCGACTTGCCGAAATCGAAGGTGATGCCGTCCGGCAGGTTCAGGGTGATGTTGTCGCCCTGGCGCTGCACGTCGATGCCGGTGTTGGCGGTGCGCTCACGCAGGGCGCGCTCCTGGCGGTCCTGGTAGTTGCCGATGGCCGCGCCGCTCAGCGCGCCGATGCCGGCACCGATCAACGCGTGCTGCCGGCGCTCGGTGGCGCTGTTGCCGCTCAGCAGGCCTGCGGCCACGCCGACGGCGGTACCGATCAGGGCGCCGCGACCGGTGCGGTTCTGCTGCTCGGTCGGGTTGCCGTACTGGTCACTCTGCACATAGGAGCCGCCGGTGGCGCACGCCGTCAGCGCGGCAGCGGTCATCAGGGCCAGGGCGACGTTGCGGGTAGTGTTGCGGATCATGGTGGTCTCCTTGGATGCCGGCCAGTGCGGCGTGCGAACGACCCGGAGGATATACAGCCCGGCGCGATGCCGGGATGATGGATGTGACGGCCGGACGTGCTGCATTCAGCTTTCTGAGCCGGCCTTCATCCGTGCATTTTACTGCCCGCCCGTGCTCCGGTAAGCCGCCAGCGCAGCATCCCGGCCTGCGGCAAGATCCACCAGCGGCGAGCGTGGGTAACCGGGCGCTTTCTCCGCCAGCAGCTGCGGGTGCTGCCACGGGGCGAACCGCGCCTTGACCGGCAGCGCCGCCAGTTCCGGCACCCAGCGCGTGATGTAGCGCGCCTGCGGATCGAACTTCTCGGCCTGGGTGACCGGATTGAACACCCGGAAATACGGCGCCGCGTCAGCGCCGGTACCGGCCACCCACTGCCAGCCCATGGTGTTGTTGGCCAGGTCGGCATCCACCAGCGTGTCCCAGAACCAGCGCGCGCCGTGCAGCCAGTGCGCGCGCAGGTGCTTGCACAGATAACTGGCGACGATCAGGCGCACCCGGTTATGCATGTAGCCGGTGTGCCACAGCTGGCGCAGTCCCGCATCAACGATCGGTACACCGGTGTTGCCGCGCTGCCAATCGTGCAGTTGGGCGGCGCTGGGATTGGCCCACGGGAAGCGATCGAAGCGCGGATTGAGGTTCTCGTTCGTCGTCTTCGGGAAATGGTGCAGCAGGTGGTAGGCAAAATCACGCCAGCCAAGCTGGCGCAGATAAGCATCAATGTCAGCATCGGTGCCGGCGCTGCGCAGGCCTTCCAGCGCATGGGCAATACGCCATGGCGCGATCTCGCCGAAATGCAGGTGCGGCGACATCCGCGAGGTACCTACCCGGTCCGGCAGGTCGCGCTGCTCACGATAGCCGCGCAGGGCGCCATCCTCGAATACCGACAGCGCCTCCAGCGCACCGGCTTCGCCCGGCTGCCAGTGCTCCCAGAAGCCGGTGTCCCAGTCCAGCGTCGGCGCCAGCTGCAGTTCTTCCA
>JAFAFD010000081.1 GCA_023423675.1 Pseudomonadota bacterium
CCCAGGTCCTGAAGGACGAGGGTTACATCACCGACCTGCGCGTGACCCAGCTGGAAAACAACAAGTCCGAGCTGGAAATCGTGCTGAAGTATTTCGAAGGCAAGCCGGTCATCGCGACCCTGAAGCGTTTCTCGCGTTCGGGCCTGCGCCAGTACCGCGGCAAGAGCGAGCTGCCGAAGGTCATGAACGGCTTGGGCATCTTCATCATTTCCACCTCCAAGGGCATCATGACTGATGCGCAGGCGCGCCAGCTGGGCGTCGGCGGCGAAGTCCTGTGCTTCGTGGCCTAAGGCGAAAGGAGTAATACTATGTCCCGCGTAGCCAAGAAGCCCGTCACCCTGGGTAAGACTGAACTGAACGTCCAGGCCGATTCCGTCACCGTCAAGGGCCCGAAGGGCACCCTGTCGCTGCCGAAGCCGGCTGGCATTGCCATCAACGTCGACAACGGCGTTGCCACCCTGAGCACCGAGAACGCTGACCTGGTCCCGCTGACCGGCACCGTCCGCGCCATCCTGGCCAACATGGTCAAGGGTGTCTCCGAAGGCTTCGAGCGCAAGCTGGAGCTGGTCGGCGTGGGTTACCGTGCTGCCATGCAGGGCAAGGACCTGAGCCTGTCGCTCGGTTACTCGCACCCGATCGTGTTCGTGGCGCCGGAAGGCATCACCATCACCACCCCGACCCAGACCGAAATTCTGGTGCAGGGCGCTGACAAGCAGGTCGTCGGTGAAGTCGCCGCCAAGATCCGCGCGTACCGCAAGCCGGAACCGTACAAGGGCAAGGGCGTGAAGTACTCCGACGAAGTCATCATCCGTAAGGAAGCCAAGAAGGCGTAAGTGCGAGTCCCTCGCAAGAGCCCGCACATCCATGTGCGGACTCCTCAGGGAAAAGCCTAACCTTCCGCTTTCAAGGGAAAAAAATCATGAACAAGAACATCGCCCGCTTGCGTCGCGCCAAGTCGACCCGCGCCCACATCCGTGAGCTCGGCGTCGCCCGCCTGTCGGTGCTGCGCACCGGCCAGCACCTGTACGCCCAGGTCTTCACCGCCGACGGTTCCAAGGTGCTGGCTGCCGCCAACACCACCCAGACCGACGTCATGGAAGGCCTGAAGAACGGCAAGAACGCCGATGCCGCCGCCAAGGTCGGCCGTATCGTCGCTGAGCGCGCCAAGGCCGCCGGCGTCGAGAAGGTTGCCTTCGATCGTTCGGGCTACCGCTACCACGGCCGCATCAAGGCCCTGGCAGAAGCCGCCCGCGAAGCCGGCCTGCAGTTCTAAGGGATAAGGGCAGGGGACCTCGCGTCCCCTGTCCGCCTGCTCGCCCGCCTGAGTGAGGCGGGGCGGCGCCGCTCTTCTGCAGCGGCCCACCGCACCAACGCGGTACTCCACAACCATAAGCGGCCTCGAGCCGTACATACCCAAACTACCAAGGAATCAAGATGGCAGAAGAACGTCAGCAGCGGGGTCGCGATCGCGACCGTAACCGCGAAGAGAAAGTCGACGACGGCATGATCGAAAAGCTGGTCGCGGTCAACCGCGTCAGCAAGACCGTCAAGGGTGGCCGCCAGTTCACCTTCACCGCCCTGACCGTGGTCGGCGACGGCGAAGGCAAGGTCGGTTTCGGTTATGGCAAGGCGCGCGAAGTGCCGGTTGCCATCCAGAAGTCGATGGAACAGGCTCGCAAGAACCTGGTGAGCGTTGACCTGAACAACGGCACCCTGTGGCACACCATCAAGGATGGTCACGGCGCAGCCCGCGTGTTCATGCAGCCGGCTTCCGAAGGTACCGGCGTCATCGCCGGCGGTGCCATGCGCGCCGTGCTGGAAGCGGTTGGCGTGAAGAACGTGCTGGCCAAGGCCACCGGTTCGCGCAACCCGATCAACCTGGTGCGTGCCACCGTGAAGGGCCTGTCTGCTGCGCAGTCGCCGGCTCGCATCGCGGCCAAGCGCGGCAAGAAGGTGGAGGAACTCAACCATGGCTAATGAGTCCAACAAGACTGTGAAGGTGCGCCTGGTGCGCGGCCTGCGTGGTACCCAGTCGCGTCACCGCCTGTCGGTGCGTGCCCTGGGCCTGAACAAGCTCAACGATGTCCGTGAACTGAAGGACAGCCCGCAGGTTCGCGGTCTGATCAACACCGTTCACTACCTCGTCAAGGTTGAGGAGTAATCGATCATGACTCTGCGTCTCAATGAACTGAGCCCGGCACCGGGCGCCCGCACCGAGCGTACCCGCGTCGGTCGTGGTATCGGCTCGGGCCTGGGCAAGACTGCCGGCCGCGGCCACAAGGGTTCGTTCGCCCGTAAGGGTGGCGGCAAGATCAAGGCTGGCTTCGAAGGCGGCCAGACCCCCATGCAGCGTCGTCTGCCGAAGATCGGCTTCCGTTCGCCGATCGCCAAGGACACCGCTGAAGTGCTGCTGTACGCGCTGGACAAGCTGCCGGCCGGTGAGATCGACTTCGCCGCCCTGCGTGCTGCCAAGCTGGTCCCGAGCACTGCAAAGAAGGCCAAGGTCGTCCTCAAGGGCGAACTGACCAAGGCGTTCACCCTGAAGGGTATTGCTGCCACGGCCGGTGCCAAGGCTGCAATCGAAGCTGCCGGCGGCAGCGTGACGGAGTAAGAAAATCATGGCGCAAGCTGGCATCGGTAACCTCGCGGGCGGAATGGGCAAGTTCACTGAACTTCGCCAACGTTTGCTGTTCGTCGTCGGGGCTTTGATCGTCTATCGCATCGGCTGTTATGTGCCGGTGCCGGGCGTCAATCCCGATGCCATGCTTGCCATGATGCAACAGCAGGGCGGCGGCATCGTGGACATGTTCAACATGTTCTCGGGCGGCGCCCTGCACCGTTTGAGCATCTTCGCGCTCAACGTGATGCCGTACATCTCGGCATCGATCGTGATGCAGCTGGCCACCCACATCTTCCCCGCCCTGAAGGCGATGCAGAAGGAAGGTGAGTCCGGCCGTCGCAAGATCACCCAGTATTCGCGCATCGGCGCCGTGCTGCTGGCGGTGGTGCAGGGCGGTTCGATCGCCCTGGCGCTGCAGAACCAGGTGGCACCGTCGGGCGCCCCGGTCGTCTACGCCCCGGGGCTGGGGGTGGTGGGCGCCGCCGTGGTCGCGCTGACCGCCGGCACCATGTTCCTGATGTGGGTCGGTGAGCAGGTCACCGAGCGCGGCATCGGCAACGGCGTCTCGCTGATCATCTTCGCCGGTATCGTGGCGGGCCTGCCGGGTGCGGTCATCCACACCTTCGACGCCTACCGCGACGGCAACATCCAGTTCATCCAGCTGCTGCTGATCGCCATCGTCGT
>JAFAFD010000110.1 GCA_023423675.1 Pseudomonadota bacterium
CCAGCAAGGAAGCGATCCAGGGCATGACCCTGCGCATCGAGGAGTTCCTGCCCGAGCGCATGAAGCTGGACCTGGACAGCGCGCAGAAGACGCTGAAGCCGGGCGAGGAGCTGCGCCTGCAGGCCAACGGCGCCTATCTGTATGGCGCCCCGGCCGATGGCAACCGCTTCACCGCGCGCCTGGCGGTGGCCGCCGAACAGCGGCCGGTGGAAGGCCTGCCGGGTTATTTCTTCGGTGACCCGACCCTGCAGCTGCCGCGCGAAGCCAAGGATGTGGTTGACACCACGCTGCCGGCCAATGGCCAGCTGCGCGAAGACGTGGCCCTGCCGGAAGAGGCGGCCAAGGCCAAGGCGCCGATCGCCGTGGTGCTGTCGGGCAGCCTGTACGAAACCGGTGGCCGCACGGTCACCCGCACCCTCAAGCGCGTGATGTGGCCGGCCAATGCGCTGGTCGGCGTGCGCCCGCTGTTCAACCCCGAGGACGGTGCCGATTCCAACGGCAACGCGCGCTTCGAGCTGATGCGCGTCGATGCCGCCGGCAAGCCGCAGCCCGCCAAGGGCCTGAAGGTGACCCTGGTGCGCGAACTGCGCGACTACCACTGGACCTTCAACGACAACCGCTGGGACTACGATTTCACCCGCCGCTTCGAGAACAAGGAAACCCGCACCGTCGATGCCGGCAGCAGCGCGGTCGCCTTCGATTTCCCGGTGGAGTGGGGCGAGTACCGGGTGGACGTGTTCGATCCGTCCACCGGCCTGACCAGCCGCTATCCGTTCCGCGCCGGCTGGAGCTGGGGCGATGACAACCGCGGCCTGGATGCACGCCCTGACAAGGTCAAGCTGGGCCTGGACAAGACCGGCTACAAGGCCGGTGACACCCTGCAGGTGACGGTGACCCCGCCGCACGCCGGCAAGGGCATCCTGATGGTCGAGAGCGACCGCATGCTGTACGTGCAGGAGATCGACGCCAAGCCGGGTGCCACCTACAAGATCCCGGTCACCGCCGACTGGGAGCGCCACGACGTCTACATCACCGCGCTGGTGTTCCGTGGCGGCAGCGCGCCCAGCAAGATCACCCCGGCCCGCGCCGTGGGCGTGGTGCACGTGCCGATGGACCGCAAGGGCCGCACCGTGGCCGTGGGTCTGGTCGCGCCCAAGCAGATGCGTCCGGAACAGGACCTGCCGGTGACGGTCAGCGCACCGCAGCTGGCCGGCAAGACCGCGCACGTCACCGTCTCGGCGGTGGACGTGGGCATCCTCAACATCACCCGCTTCCCGGTGCCCGATGCCGGCGCGCACTTCTTCGCCCAGCGTCGCCTCGGCATCGATGCCTACGACATCTACAGCCGGGTGATCGAAAGCTTCGACGGCAGCAGCGGCAAGCTGAAGTTCGGCGGCGACATGGCCCTGCAGGCACTGCCGCAGGCCAAGCGTCCGACCGCGCGCGTGCAGACCGTGGACCTGTTCTCCGGCCCGGTGCAGCTCGATGCCAAGGGCAATGCGCGCATCCGCCTGAAGGTGCCGGACTTCAACGGCACCCTGCGCGTGTCGGCGCTGGTCTACAGCGATGACCAGTACGGCAAGCGTGATGTGGAAACCATCGTGCGCGCGCCGATCCTGGCCGAAGCCAGCATGCCGCGCGTGCTCGCCCCGGGTGACCGCAGCACCGTCACCCTGGACGTGCAGAACTTCACCGGCAAGCCCGGCCAGTTCAACGTGCAGGTGGACACCGAAGGCCCGCTGGGCCTGGGCGAGGGCAGCCGCAGCGTACAGCTGAACGTCGATGCCAAGACCACGCTGAGCTTCCCGCTGTCGGCGCGCGAGGGCAACAGCGTGGCCAAGGTGCGGGTGCGGGTGGATGGCAACGGCTTCAAGGCCGACCGCCGCTACGACCTGCCGGTGCGTGCGGCATGGCCGCAGGTGATCCGTTCGCAGGTGCGCACGCTGGATCCGCTGGCCGCGGTCAGCCTGGATGGCGGCCTGGCCGATGGCCTGATGGCCGAGTCGGTCAATGCGCGCCTGCTGGTCAGCCCGCTGCCGCCGATCCCGTTCGCCAGTGCGCTGCAGGGTGCGCTGAACTACCCCTACGGCTGTGCCGAACAGACCACCAGCAAGGGCTACGCCGCGCTGATCCTGGACCAGGCGACGTCTTCGATGCTCGGCACCGACGGCCTGGATGCCAAGACCCGCCGCGAGCGCATGGAAGGCGCGTTCGGTCGTCTGGCGTCGATGCAGGTGGCCAACGGCAACTTCTCGATGTGGGGTGACGATGGCTACGTGAACCCGTGGCTGACCCCGTACATCACCGAGTTCCTGCTCGATGCCAAGGACGGTGGCTTCGCCGTGCCGGACAACGTGCTGCAGAAGGCACTCAACCGCCTCAGCGAGGACCTGCTGTCCGGTGGCAACCAGTTCTACGGCCAGGATGACCGCGAGAAGCTGAAGTTCGCCAACCAGGCGTATTCCGGCTACGTGCTGGCCCGCGTCAACCGCGCGCCGCTGGGCACCCTGCGCACGCTGTACGATAACGAGCGCGGCAAGGCCGTCGGTGGCCTGTCGCTGGTCCACCTGGGCGTGGCGCTGTCGCTGCAGGGTGACGCCAAGCGTGGCCAGGCGGCGATTGCCGCCGGCTTCGCCAAGTCCAGCAGCGAGCGTCCGTCGTACTTCGGCGATTACGGCAGTGCCATCCGCGATGACGCGCTGATGATCGCGCTGACCCACGAAAACAAGCTGGCCAAGCCGGCCTGGGATGCACGCGCGGTCGATCTCGGCCGTGGCCTGGATGCCCGCCGCAATACCGGCTGGATGTGGCTGAGCACGCAGGAGCAGGTGGCCATCGCCCGCCTCGGCAAGGCCCTGGCGGCAAACCAGAAGGCACTGGTGGCCGGTGAACTGGTGATCGGTGGCAACAGCGAAACCATCGGCGAGCGCAAGCTGTTCGGCCGCAACTTCACCGGCAGCGAACTGGCCAGCGGCGTGCGCTTCACCCCGCAGGGCCAGCCGCCGATGTTCGCCAGCATCGACGTGGCCGGCATCCCGCGCAGTGCGCCTGCACCGGACAACAGCGTGCTGGGCGTCGAGCGGACCTACTTCGGCACCGACGGCAAGCCGTGGACGCCGCGGCCGCTGAAGGAAGGCGAAGCGCTGATCGTGCGCATCACCATCAGTGCCGATACGCAGATGCCCGATGCGCTGCTGACCGACCTGTTGCCGGCCGGCCTGGAAATCGAGAACTTCAATCTGGGCGACGCCAAGCAGTGGGCCGACGTGGTCGTCGATGGCATAACCATCAGCGACCGCAGCTCGGCCGCGGACACCAAGCACGAGGAGTTCCGCGACGACCGCTACGTGGCCGCGCTGAAGCTGTCGCGTGGTGGCAAGGCCAACGTGTTCTACCTGGTGCGCGCGGTGACCCCGGGCACCTATTCGGTGCCGCCGCCGCTGGTGGAAGACATGTACCGCCCGCAGCTGCGTGGCGTGGGCCGCAGCAACCCGACCACGATCACGGTGGTCCAGCCGTGACCGCGCGGCCGGGCCGCGAGGGCGCGGCCCGTCCCACCGGTACGCTGCAATGAAGAACGACGGGACGACCCGGCGGGCGGCCCTGCGCCGCCGGCTGCAGCCGCTGTGGCCCTGGCTGCGCTGGGGCACGGCGGCGCTGCTGGTCCTGCTGCTGGTTCTCGATTTCGCGTTCCCGCCGCCGCTGCCGAAGCAGCGCGATACCAGCACCCTGGTAGTGGCCGCCGACGGCAGCCCGCTGCGCGCCTTCGCCGATGCCGAAGGCGTGTGGCGCTACCCGGCCTCGGCTGACAGCGTTTCGCCGCTGTACCTGCAGGCGCTGCTGACCTACGAAGACCGCTGGTTCTGGCAACACCCCGGCATCAACCCGCTGGCGATCCTGCGTGCCAGCGGCCAGCTGCTGCGCGGCGGCCGCATCGTGTCGGGCGGTTCGACGCTCACCATGCAGGTGGCGCGCATCCTCGATCCGCATTCGCGCACGCCGTGGGGCAAGCTCAAGCAGATGCTGCGCGCGGTACAGCTGGAGGTGCACCTGTCGAAGGCGCAGATCCTGGCGCTGTACCTGGAACGCGCGCCCTACGGCGGCACCATCGAGGGCGTGGAAGCGGCGAGCTGGGCCTATCTGGGCAAGCCGGCCACCCAGCTGTCGCACGCCGAGGCGGCGCTGCTGGCGGTGCTGCCGCAGGCGCCGAGCCGGCTGCGCCCGGACCGCCACCCGGAAGCCGCGCAGAAGGCGCGCGACAAGGTGCTGGCGCGCATGGCCGAGCTCGGCGTGTGGACGCAGGAAGAGGTGGAGGACGCGCGCATCGAGAACGTGGTCGCACGCTCGCTGCGCCCGCCGATGCATGCGGCACTGCTGGCGCAGCGGCTGCATTCGGCACATCCGGGCCAGGCGCGCATCCAGAGCAGCATCGACCTGGACCTGCAGCGCACGCTGGAAGAGCGCGTGGCCAGCTATTTCTCCACGCTGCCCGAGCGCACCTCGGCCGCGCTGCTGGTGGTCGACAACCAGACCCTGCAGGCCCGTGCCTACGTCGGCGCGCTGGCCTTCGGTGACCGCCAGCGCCTGGGCCACGTCGACATGGTGCAGGCCTGGCGCTCGCCCGGCTCCACGCTCAAGCCCTTCCTGTACGCGATGGCGCTGGACGATGGCCTGATCCATTCGGAAAGCCTGCTGGTGGATGCGCCGCAGAGCTTCGGCAGCTATCGGCCGGGCAATTTCGATGAGGCCTTCAATGGGCCGGTCGGTGCATCGAGCGCGCTGCGCCTGTCGCTGAACGTGCCAGCGGTGGACCTGCTGCAGCGGGTGGGCTCGGCGCGTTTCGCCGCGCGTCTCTCGCACGCGGGCATCCAGCTGCGCTTCCCGCCGGGCAGTTCGCCGAATCTGTCGCTGATCCTCGGCGGCACCGGCGCGCGCCTGGAAGACCTGGTCGGCGCCTTCGCCGCACTCAACCGCAACGGCATCGCCGGACGCGTGCGCTACACCGACGACGAGCCGATGATCGAACGGCGCCTGGCTTCGCCGGGGGCCAGCTGGATCGTGCGCGAGATGCTCGAATCCAATCCGCGCCCGGGCTATGGCGTGGGCACTTTCGATGTCGGCGGGCGCCCGCGCGTGGCCTGGAAGACCGGCACCAGCTATGGCTACCGCGACGCGTGGGCGATCGGCAGCACGCGCCGCTACACGGTAGGCGTGTGGGTGGGTCGTCCCGATGGCACGCCGCTGCCGGGCCAGTACGGCGCGGTCACCGCGTTGCCGCTGATGTTCGAAGTGGTGGACAGCCTGCCGCGCCAGCCCGGCGATGCCGCCGCCGCGCCGATGCCGGCCAGCGTCAGCCGCGCCGACGTGTGCTGGCCCACCGGCGGACTGGCTGAATCGCTGCCGGCCGCGTTGTGCCAGCGGCGCATGCCGGCCTGGCTGCTGGATGGTGGCGTGCCGCCGACCTTCCCCGAACGCGAGGCCCGCCGCTGGCAGCCGGGCCGCCAGCGTTACATGGCCGACGCGCGTACCGGCCAGCGGCTGTCCGCCGACTGCAGCGCGCCGCACACGGAAGTCGAGCGCGAGATCGCGCGCTGGCCGGCGCTGCTGTCACCGTGGCTGCCCAAGGCCACGCGCGATGCCTCGCAGCTGCCGCCACTCGCGGCGGATTGCCGCGACGATGGCCGCGAAGCGAGCGTGGCACTGCACGTGGATGGCCTGAATGATGGCGCGGCATTGGCGCGGGCACCCAACGCCGAGCACGGCGTGCGCCTGCAGCTGCGCGCGCTGGGCAGCGAACAGGCAGTGGACTGGTTGCTGGATGGCCGCTGGATCGCCCGCACCCAAGGCGCGCAGCTGATGCAGCGCGAGTTCGCCGATCCCGGCGCGCATACGCTGACCGCGCTGGCCACCGATGGCGCGTGGACGCAGGAGCGGTTCACCGTCATACGGTGACGCCGGGCATGGCCC
>JAFAFD010000115.1 GCA_023423675.1 Pseudomonadota bacterium
CGCCGAAGGCGCGGGGATAAGGTGAAATGCGCGGGCAATTTGGTTACGCGCCGAGCGCGTAGCCAAATTGCTGCTTGAACTGGTCGTGGAACTCTTCAAACGTGAAGCGCTGGTTCTGCGTGCCCGGGTGCTCGACCTTCAGCGCGCCCATCAGGTTGGCCATGCGGCCGATGGTCAGCCAGTCGTAGCCCTTCTCGATGCCGTAGATCAGGCCGGCGCGGAAGGCGTCGCCACAACCGGTCGGGTCGACCACGCGGCGCTCGTGCGCCGGCGGGATGTCGTAGCTCTTTTCCGGGGTGTGGATGACCGCGCCCTTCGGGCCACGGGTGGTGATGTAGGCCTTCACCCGGCTCACGATCTGCTTCTCGTCCCAGCCGGTGCGTTCCTGCAGCAGGTTCGACTCGTAGTCGTTGACCACCACGTAGTCGGCCTGCTCGATGAAATCGCGCAGCTCCGGGCCGTTGAACAGCGGCAGCGCCTGGCCCGGGTCGAAGATGAAGGGGATGCCGCATTCCAGGAACTCGGCCGCGTTCTGGATCATGCCGTCACGGCCGTCCGGCGCGACGATGCCGAAGGTGACGCCCGGCACGTCCTTCACGTGGTTCTCGTGCGAACGCATCATCGCGCCCGGATGGAACGCGGTGATCTGGTTGTTGTCGTGGTCGGTGGTGATGAAGCACTGCGGGGTGAACATGTCTTCCAGCACGCGGACCTGGCTCAGGTCGATGTCCATGCGCTCGAAGTGCTCACGGTACGGAGCGAAATCCTGGCCGACGGTGCCCATCGGGATCGGGCTGCCGCCCAGCAGCTTCAGGTTGTAGGCGATATTGCCGGCGCAGCCGCCCAGTTCGCGACGCATGCGCGGGACCAGGAAGGACACGTTCAGGATGTGCACCTTGTCCGGGAGGATGTGATTCTTGAACTGGTCCGGGAACACCATGATGGTGTCGAAGGCAAGAGAACCACAGATCAGAGCGGACATCGATGTAAGCCTATGCGGTGAATTTTGGGGGTGGCCAGCCGGCGTCGGCCAGCAAGCAAATGGCGCCCTTGGGCGCCCGACGGCGCAAAGGTTACCTGCTGGTGCCGCTCAGGGCCAGAACCGGGTGATGCCCGATCAGGCCGAAACCCAGCCAAGTCGCGGGTTCAGCTAGTTTTTTCCTTGCTCGCCGGGGAGCGGGTTGCTAGGCTTGTCGGCCTCGAATTCTGCCCATTTTTTCGCCATCCCGCGGCGGGCACGACACCCCTCAGGACTCCTTCCTCAGATGTTCAAGAAACTCCGTGGCATGTTCTCCAACGACCTGTCCATCGACCTGGGCACGGCCAACACCCTTATTTACGTGCGTGGGCAGGGTATCGTTCTGAACGAGCCGTCGGTCGTGGCCGTGCGCCAGGACCGTGCCATCGGTGGCACCCGCTCGGTGGCAGCCGTAGGCGCCGAAGCCAAGCAGATGCTGGGCCGTACCCCGGGCCACATCACCACCATCCGCCCGATGAAGGACGGCGTCATCGCCGACTTCACCTACACCGAGGCGATGCTCAAGCACTTCATCAAGAAGGTGCACAAGTCCCGCGTGCTGCGCCCGAGCCCGCGCGTGCTGGTCTGCGTGCCGGCCGGTTCGACCCAGGTCGAGCGCCGCGCCATCCGTGAGTCGGCCGAGGAAGCCGGTGCCCGCGACGTGTTCCTGATCGAAGAGCCCATGGCCGCCGCAATCGGCGCCGGCATGCCGGTCACGGAAGCGCGTGGTTCGATGGTCATCGACATCGGCGGCGGTACCACCGAAGTGGCGGTGATCTCGCTGAACGGCATCGTCTATTCGGCCTCGGTGCGTATCGGTGGCGACCGCTTCGACGAGTCGATCACCAACTACGTGCGCCGCAACCACGGCATGCTGATCGGCGAAGCCACCGCCGAGCGCATCAAGGTCGAGCTGGGCTGCGCCTACCCGCAGGCGGAAGTGATCGAGATGGAAATCTCCGGCCGCAACCTCGCCGAGGGCGTGCCGAAGATGATCAAGATCAGCTCCAACGAAGTGCTGGAGGCCCTGCACGAGCCGCTGTCGGGCATCGTCAGCGCGGTCAAGCTGGCCCTGGAACAGACCCCGCCGGAACTGTGCGCCGACGTCGCCGAGCGCGGCATCGTGCTGACCGGTGGTGGCGCCCTGCTGCGCGACCTGGACCGCCTGATCTCCGAGGAAACCGGCCTGCACGTGCAGGTGGCCGACGACCCGCTGACCTGCGTGGCCCGCGGTGGCGGTCGTGCGCTGGAACTGGTCGACATGCACGGCAACGAGTTCTTTGCGCCGGACTGAGGCCTGCCGCCTGGTCGTTCCTGCAGCGCCCTTCCGGGGTGTGGCCCGCTGCTGCGGGCCAGCACCGGTGGGGCGCCGCCGTGTTTCCCCTTCGCCCTTTGCTGGTTGAACTGTTGCCGTGCCGCCTTACGCCGGTCCTCCCGTAGCCTCCCGATCCGGTGACGCCGCCAGTCCGCTGCGACTGCTCGCCTACCTGGCCATGGCCATCATCCTGATCGTGCTGGACGACCAGGCCGGCTGGCTGGCGCGCGTGCGCGCCCAGGCCGACACGCTGGTGCAGCCGGTGTGGGCGCTGGCCGGCCTGCCCGGCAAGCTCAGCAACCAGGTGCGCGACAACGCCGCCAGCCATGGCCAGCTGGTGGCCGAGACCCGCGAGCTGCGCAACCAGCTCCTGCTGGCCAATGCGCGCCTGACCCGCCTGCAGACCGCCGCGCTGGACAACGCCCAGCTGCGCGAACTGCTGAACGTGGCCGAGCGCAGTGGCCTGGACGTGCAGCTGGCGCCGATCCTCGATATCGACCTGGACCCGGTCAAGCAGCGCCTGGTGCTCGATGCCGGCAGCCGCGACGGCGTGCACGTGGGGCAGGCGGTGATCGATGCCGGTGGCCTGATGGGGCAGGTGATCAGCACTACCGGTGGCACCTCCACCGTGCTGCTGCTGACCGACCCGGACCATGCCGTGCCGGTGACCGTGGCCCGCAACGGCGTGCGCCTGATCGTCTACGGCCGCGGCGACACCTTGCAGCTGCGCGACATTCCGTTGAGCGCGGGCGTGGAAGTGGGCGATGAGATCGTCACCTCCGGCCTGGGCGGGCGGTTCCCGCCGGGCTTCCCGGTCGGCACCATCACCGCGCTGCGCCCCGACGACACCCACGCCTTCCTGGTGGGCGAAATGAAGCCTGCCGCCCAGCTCGACCGCGGCCGCGACGTACTGCTGCTGCGCCCGGGTGCGGCAATTCGCTTGCCTGCGGCAGGCGAATTGCCTCAGCCAAGTTTGCCTTTGGCAAACCAGGCTGCCGGGGGGGCATCCCACCTTACCCCCGCGCCGTCGGCGCGCCCCCCTCAACAAGAGGGGGGCTCTGCCCCAGCCAGCTCCCCGGTAGTGCCGGCCGCTGGCCGGCAACCGCAATCCGCCCAACCCACCCCGCAGGAGCCCGCACGATGAGCCGCCTGCGCGATAACCCCTGGGTGCTGCCGGCCAGCCTGGTCGTGGCCCTGCTGCTGGGCCTGCTGCCGCTGCCCGCGCTGCTGCAGCCGCTGCGCCCGTACTGGCTGGCGCTGGTGCTGGCGTACTGGGTCATCGAGGCCCCCGAGCGCGTGGGCCTGGGCATCGCCTTCACCAGCGGCGTCATCGCCGACCTGTTGTATGGCGGCGTACTCGGCGAACAGGCCATGCGCCTGGTCATGCTGGCCTTCATCCTGCAGCGCTTCCGCGCCCGCATCCGTTTCTTCCCGATGTCGCAGCAGATGCTGGCCATCGGCGGCCTGCTGTTCAATGACCGCATCGTCAGCGCGCTGGTGCACATCCTGGTGGGTGAGCCGACCCTGCCGTGGTCGTACTGGTGGGCACCGCTGCTGGGCATGGGCCTGTGGCCGCTGGTGTTCGTGCTGCTCGACGCCGTGCGTTTCGGCAAGCGCGGGCGCTGAGCCATGATCCCGCGTCGCCAGGTCAAGAACCCGCACGCCGAAGCCGAACAGTTCCGCCGCCGCGCGGCGCTGGGCTTCCTCGGCGTGCTGGTCTGCCTGCTGGGCCTGGGCGGCTGGTACTTCAAGCTGCAGGTGCTGGACCACGACATCTACGCCACGCGCTCGGAGGCCAACCGCATAAAGCCGCGGCCGGTCGTGCCCGGGCGCGGCATGATCTACGACCGCAACGGCCGCCTGCTGGCCGAGAACGTGCCGGCCTTCCGCCTGGATGTGACCCCGGACAAGGTCAAGGACATGGACGCCACCCTGGACGGGCTGGCGAAGATCATCAGCATCAGCCCCGAAGAGCTGGAAGCGTTCAACAAATCGCGCAAGGCGCGCCGCAAGTTCCTGCCGGTCACCCTCAAGCTGCGCATGACCGATGAGGAAATGGCGCGCTTCGCGGTGGACCGCTGGCGCTTCCCGGGCGTGGAGCTGGAACCCTACCTGACCCGCCGCTACCCCTACGGCGACCTGTTCGCGCACATCATCGGCTACGTCGGCCGCGTGGACGACAAGGACCTGGAGATCCTCGGTGAGGGCAACGCCGCGCTGACCCACATCGGCAAATCGGGCCTGGAGCGCTATTACGAGCAGCAGCTGCGCGGCAAGGTCGGCTACGAGCAGGTCGAGACCAACGTGCAGGGCCGCGCCATCCGTACCATCGGCCGGGTGGCCGCGCAGTCCGGCGCCGACCTGCGCCTGTCCATCGATGCCGACCTGCAGCGCGCGCTGGTGGCCGCCTTCGGTGACCAGGAAGGGTCGGCGGTGGCGATGGACCCGCGCACCGGTGAAGTGCTGGCGATGGTCAGCCTGCCGTCGTACGACCCCAACCTGTTCGTCAACGGCATCTCGCATGCCGATTTCAAGGCGCTGAACGACAACCCGTCGCGGCCGCAGTTCAACCGCCTGGTGCTGGGTGGCGTCGCCCCCGGTTCCACCCTGAAGCCGCTGATCGGCCTGGCCGGCCTGGATTCGGGCGTGCGCCGGCCGGAAGATAAAGTGCTGTCCACCGGCATGTTCTACCTGCCGGGCACCTCGCGCGGCTGGGGCGATTCGCACCGCGGCGGCCATGGCTGGACGGATCTGCGCAAATCCATCGCGCAGTCGGTCAACACCTATTACTACAAGCTGGCGCTGGACCTGGGCATCGAGCGCTTCGACCATTACATGGAGTACTACGGCTTCGGCCAGCCGACCGGTATCGACCTGACCGGCGAGATCGGCGGCATCCTGCCGTCGCCGGCCTACAAGCGCAAAAGCCGCAAGGAAGCCTGGTACCCGGGCGACACCGTCAACATCAGCATCGGCCAGGGCGACTGGAAGGTCACCCCGCTGCAGCTGGCGCGCGGCGTCAGTGCGCTGGCCAATGGCCAGCTGCGCACCCCGCACCTGGTCATCCAGCAGCGCGCCGGCTTCGACCACGACTGGGTCGCCACCGAGCAGGGCCCGAGCAAGCCGGTCAGCCCCAACCCGAACAACGTGCAGGCCGTGCGCGAAGGCATGATGGCCACGATGCAGCCCGGCGGCAGCGCCGCGCGCATGGCCGTGGGCGCGCCGTACGTCATGGCCGGCAAGACCGGTACCGCGCAGGTGGTCAGCCGCAAGGGCACGACCGCGGTGAACCCGAAGAGCCTGCCGATGCACCTGCGCCACCGCGCACTGTTCGTCGGCTTCGCGCCGGTCGAGCAGCCGGTCATCGCCCTGGCCATCGCCGTCGAAGGCGGTGGCTACGGTGGTTCGGCCGCCGCGCCGATCGCGCGCAAGGTGTTCGACGCCTACCTGCTGGGCAAGATGCCCGAGGGCATGCAGCCGCTGGACGCCGAGCGCGGCACCACCGTCATCGGCGTGACCGCGTTCGACAATGAAGATGCCAACGCGCGTCCGGCCGGCGACAGCGCCGCCGCGCAGCTGGGCGAGCACCCGGTGTGGGTCGGCATGCCCGCGCCGGAACCGGCGCCCGCCCCGGGCCCGGGGGCGCCTGCCGCACCCGCCGCCGCGTTGCCCGCCAGCCCCCGTTCGACCCCCGCGGAGCCTGCACGATGAGTGACTTCCTGCGCTGGGCCGGCGACATGCTGCGCCGCTTCTTCAGCACCCTGGACTGGGTGCTGTGCCTGGCCCTCGGCGCGCTGATGCTGATCGGCCTGGCCACGCTGAAGAGCGCCGGCGGCGACAGCCTGGTCATGGCGCAGGGCGCGCGTTTCGTGGTCGGCATGGCCGCCCTGTGGGGCATCTCGCGCGTGCCGATCCTGCGCATCCGCTCGGCGACCCCGCTCATCTACGCGATCTCGATGATCCCGCTGCTGGCGGTGTTCGTGCTGGGCACCGGCAAGTACGGCCGGCAGTGGCTGGACCTGAAGTTCTTCTACCTGCAGCCGGCCGAGCTGCTGAAGGTCAGCCTGCCGATGATGGTGGCCTGGTACCTGCACCGCATGCCGCTGCCGCCGCGCTTCAATACCGTGCTGGTGGCGATGGTCATCATCGGCGTGCCGACCGGCCTGGTGATGCTGCAGCCGGACTTCGGTACCGGCGTGCTGATCGCCGCCAGTGGCGTGTTCGTGCTGCTGCTGGCCGGCCTGCCGTGGTGGTGGGTGGGCCTGGGCGTGGGCGGTGTGGCCGCGGTCGCGCCGCTGGCCTGGTTCTGGCTGCTGCGGCCGTACCAGAAGGACCGCATCATGATGTTCCTCGACCCGGAGATGGACGCGCTGGGTGCGGGCTGGAACATCATCCAGTCGAAGATCGCGATCGGTTCGGGCGGCTTCGATGGCAAGGGCTGGGGCGAAGGCTCGCAGTCGCACCTGAACTTCATTCCCGAACAGACCACCGACTTCGCGTTCTCGGTGCTGAGCGAGGAATTCGGCTGGATGGGCGTGGCCCTGGTGCTGACCCTGTACCTGGTGGTGATCGGGCGCTGCCTGTGGATCGCCAGCCAGTCGCGCGATTCGTACTCGCGCCTGCTGGCCGGCGCCACCGGCCTGGCCTTCTTCGTCTACGTGCTGGTGAACGGCGGGATGATTTCCGGCCTGCTGCCGGTGGTGGGCGTGCCGATGCCGCTGATCAGCTACGGCGGCACCTCGGCGGTTTCGCTGCTGGCCGGCTTCGGCCTGGTGATGGCCGTCCGCAGCCACAACCCGGTGCACGGCGGCTACGGCTGACGACGGCTCCGCCGCTTTTGTAGAGGCGAGCCATGCTCGGCTGCTCTTCGCGAAACGCAGCCGAGCATGGGCTCGGCTCTACAGGTAGCGCAGGGCCACGCCCGGCGGCATCGGAAAGCTTCACGCAAGCGCCGCCCGCTACCCTGCCTGGGTGGAATGGAAACGTGTATTCGGCATCTGCCGCGAGGCGGTGCGTACGATCGATCTGCCGCTGCTGGTTGCGTTGCTGCTGTTGATGGCAGCCGGCCTGGCCGTGCTGCACAGCGTGTCGGGCCCGGTCACCGGGCAGGCCGCGCGCTTTGCCGGTGGGCTGGTGGCGATGTGGCTGCTGTCGCGGGTGTCGCTGCTGCGCCTGCGCGCGTGGACCCCGGCCCTGTACGCGCTGTCGATGCTGCCGTTGATGGCGGTGTACGTGATCGGGACCGGCAAGTACGGCCAACGCTGGCTCAACCTGGGCGTGTTCTACCTGCAACCGTCCGAGCTGCTCAAACTCAGCCTGCCGCTGATGATGGCCTGGTACCTGCATCGGCAGCCGCTGCCGCCGTCGCCACGCTCGGTGCTCACGGCCGCGGCGCTGATCGGCGTCCCCGCGGTGCTCATCCTGCTGCAGCCCAACCTGGGCACGGCCACCCTGGTGACAGCCAGCGGCGTGTTCGCGCTGCTGCTGGCCGGCCTGCACTGGGGCTGGGTGGTGGCCGGGCTGGCCAGTGTGGCGATGGCGGCGCCGCTGGCCTGGTTCGGCCTGCTGCGGCAGTACCAGAAGGATCGCGTACTGACCTTCCTCGACCCCGCCGCCGATCCGCTCGGCACCGGCTGGAACATCCTGCAGTCACGCATCGCCATCGGTTCGGGCGGATGGGAAGGCCGCGGCTGGGGCAACGGCACGCAGGCCACCCTGGATTTCCTGCCCGAGTACACCACCGACTTCGCGTTCTCAGTGCTGAGCGAAGAGTTCGGCTGGATCGGCGTGGCGACGATGTTCGCGCTGTACCTGTTCGTGGTCGGGCGCTGCCTGTGGATTGCCGTGCACGCGCGCGACACGCATGCGCGGTTGCTGGCCGGCAGCCTGGGCCTGGCGTTCTTTGTCTATGTTCTGGTGAATGGCGGAATGATTTCCGGCCTGCTGCCGGTGGTGGGCATCCCGATGCCGCTGGTCAGCTACGGCGGCACCTCGGCCGTTTCGCTGCTGGCGGGGATCGGGCTGGTGATGGCAGTGCGCGTGCACAACCCGATACACGCTGGCTACGGCTGAAGCCGCCGCAACCGCTTCTGTAGAGCCGAGCCCGCGCTCGGCTGCGCTTCGCGAAAAAGCAGCCGAGCATGGGCTCGGCGCTACATCAAAGCGCAGACGCGCACGCCAGACACCACCAACCTCCCCGCCGACGCAGTTCCATAAAAAGTGCGTACCAATTCACACTTTGACGCAGCGTTGATCCGGATCAATGGACTTGTCGCAATCGGCCTGCACAATGGCGGCCCGTTCGGCACGGCGCGCCGTCTGAAGATGCAGCGCGAGGGGGCGTCGGGCGGGAAAGCAGTACTGGTCCAACGGATACAGGGAGCGCGGGGCACTGTCGCTGGGGAGCGACAGCCGCGCAGGTATCGACTGGATCCGGTCGCCGGTTGCGCCTGCGGGGATGGGGGCGCAACCGGCAACCTCTGCCTGAATGGGGTGGGGTAATCACGACGCCTTCACATTTCCCGCTGAACGCGGGCAAATCGTTGTGATTCATGGTGTTAGGGGTTTTAATTCATCCATGACCTGCTAACCTGCGACGATGATTCGACGCTCCCTGGCCTGCTTGCTCACCCTCGGTCTGGTCGCCTGCGCGACCCAGCCGACGTCCCCGCCGACTTCACCCCAGGCCAGCAGCACGCCGCGCCATCCGGCCGGCAAGCCCCAGCAGGGCCCGGCCGAAGCCGCCCCGGAAGCGACCGCGGCCACGGCGCCGCCGGTTGACCTGACCCCGGTGCCGTTCGAAACCGCCCGCGCCAACTTCATCGCCGATACCGCCAAGCGTTATGGCCTGGCGCCGGCCGAGATCGCCCGCGTGCTCGACCAGGCGCAGGTGCGCCAGCCGATCATCGCGGCCATGTCGCGGCCGGCCGAGCGGGTCAAGCCGTGGAACGAATACCGGCCGATGTTCATCAGCAAGGCGCGCATCGATGGTGGCCGCGCGTTCCTGGCCGAGCACCGCGCCGAACTCGACCGCGTGCAGCAGCGCACCGGCGTGCCGGCCGAAGTGATCGTGGCGATCATCGGCGTGGAAACCAGCTATGGAAAGAACGCCGGCAGCCACCGCGTGCTCGATGCGCTGTACACGCTGGCCTTCTATTACCCGCGCAGTGGCGACCCGGCCAAGCTGGAACGCGAAGTGCGCCGCGAGCTGTTCTTCCGCGATGAACTGGCCAAGCTGTTCGAGCTGGGCCGCGAAGAGAAGCTGGACATCACCACGCTCAAGGGCAGCTATGCCGGTGCGATGGGCATGGGCCAGTTCATGCCCTCCAGCTACCTGGATTACGCCGTGGATGGCAACGGCGATGGTCGCCGCGATCTGTTCACCAGCTACGACGACGTGTTCTCGTCCATCGCCAACTACTTCGTGAAGAAGGGCGGCTGGGTGCGCGGCGGCCAGGTGGCGGTGCCGGCCACGCTGGCGCCGGGACGCGAGGAATTCAATCCGACCGAGTGGATGCCCACCTGGTCGCTGGCCGACCTGGCCCAGCGCGGCTACCAGCCCAGCGCGCCGGTGCAGCCGGGTGCCACCGCCACGCCGATCACGCTTGAAGCCAGTACCGGCAAGCAGTACTGGCTGGGCTTCCAGAACTACTACGCGATCACCCGCTACAACCTCTCGAAGATGTACGCGATGGCCGTGTTCCAGTTGTCGCAGGCCATTGCCGGACAGGAGCTGCCCCCGGCATGAACATCAGATGGCTGGTCCCCGGAATCGTCGTGCTGGCGCTGGCAGCCTGCAGCAGCGCACCGGACAAACCCAGTGCCGGCCATGGCGGCAAGGTGCCCAGCACGGTGGTGCAGGGCAAGGGCGGGCGCCCGGCGCATTGCCCGGATGGTTCGCCGTATGCGGCCGCCACCGAGGACCTCAGCACGCGCGGCAACTACACCGCCGGCGGCCTGTACAAGCCGGGGGTGAAGGACACCACGCCCAGCTACGTGCCGAACGTGGCCTGCATTCCCGAGCCGGAAGTGACTGCGGTCGAGCGCTCGGTCATCGGCAACAAATCGCCCTACGTGGTGCTGGGCAAGTCGTACAAGGTGCTCGACGACACCCATGACTATGTCGAGCGCGGCACCGCCTCGTACTACGGCGCCAAGTTCCACGGCCGCCTGACCTCCAACCGCGAGGTCTACGACATGTACCAGTTCACCGCCGCGCACAAGACGCTGCCGCTGCCCAGCTTCGCCCGCGTGACCAACCTGGACAACGGCGAGTCGGTGATCGTGCGCGTCAACGATCGTGGCCCGTTCCACGACGGCCGCGTGGTCGACCTCAGCTACGCCGCCGCCGTGCGCCTGGGCATCACCCAGCGCGGCACCGGCAACGTCGAAGTGCGCGCGCTGCAGCCGGGCGAGAGCAACCTGCTGGCGCAGAAGCCGTCGCGCCGCGAGCGCCGTGCGGCCGAAGCCGCTGCAGCTGCCACGACCGTTGCGGCCGCACGCCCGGCCGCGGCTACGCGTGCCGCCGCGCCCAGCGATATCGAC
>JAFAFD010000167.1 GCA_023423675.1 Pseudomonadota bacterium
TCTTGTAGTCCAGCCCGACCACATAGCCCACGGCGACCTTGCCGCCGTCGGCGTGGTACAGGAACGCGCCACCGTAGGTGTCGTTGTCCAGCGGCCAGCCGGCCGCGTGCACCACCAGGCCCGGCTCGTGCTTGGCCGGGTCGATCTGCCACAGCTCCTTGATGCCGATGCCGTAGGCCTGCGGGTCCTTGCCTTCATCCAGCTTGTAACGGGCGATCAGCTGGCGGCCGAGGTGGCCGCGCGCGCCTTCGCCGAAGATCGTGTACTTGGCGTGCAGGGCCATGCCGCGCTCGAAGGCCGGGCCGATGCTGCCGTCCTTCTCGATGCCCATGTCGCCGGTGGCCACGCCGACCACTTCACCGTTGTCGCCGTACAGCACTTCGGCGGCGGCGAAGCCGGGGAAGATCGCCACTTCCAGCGCTTCGGCCTGCTGCGCCAGCCAGCGGGTCACTTCACCCAGGCTGATGATGTAGTTGCCTTCGTTGTGGAAGCACTCTGGCAGCAGCGCGTTGGGCGTGCTGCGCGCGCCGGTCTCGCTGAGGAACAGGAACTCGTCGCGGGTGACCTTCTGCTTCAGCGGTGCGCCGCGCTCGGCCCAGTCCGGGAACAGCTCGGTCAGGGCGCGCGGGTCCATCACCGCGCCGGACAGCACGTGCGCGCCCGGCTCGGAGCCCTTTTCCAGCACGCATACCGACAGCTCGCGGCCGGCTTCCACCGCGCGCTGGCGCAGGCGGATCGCGGTGGCCAGGCCGGCCGGGCCGGCACCGACGATCACCACGTCGAATTCCATTACTTCACGCGGGGGCAGGGCGTTGGCTTCAGCGCTCATCGATTGCATGACTCGTGGGTAGGGCCGGCATCGGGGCCACCGGCGGTGCCTGGGAATCGCGCGTGCGGCCACGAGCGAAACGGTTGTTTGAATGTGTCAGGGTACCGGGCCGCGCGTGATCGAGCTAGATAGACGCCGTTCACCGCACGATTGCTGCAGCGCAGCGTAATGTCCCGGCCCCGAATGACCGACAATGGCCCGGTCCTGACTGCGCGTGAGTGCCATGGCTTTGCATCCGTACGATCTGTTCGATGTCCGTTCCCTGCTCAGCGAGGAAGAGCGCGCGGTGCAGGACAGCGTGGCCCGCTTCACCAACGAGCGCGTGCTGCCGATCATCGGCGATGCCTTCGACCAGGCCCGCTTCCCCGAGGAGCTGGTGCCGGAGGTGGCGGCACTAGGCCTGCTCGGCGCGACCCTGCCGGCCGAATACGGTGGCGGCGACCTCGGTGCGGTCAGCTACGGCCTGATCTGCCAGGAGCTGGAGCGCGGCGATTCCGGCCTGCGCAGCTTCGTGTCGGTACAGAGCTCGCTGTGCATGTACCCCATCTATGCCTACGGCAGCGAGGAACAGCGTCGCCAGTGGCTGCCGGCGATGGCGCGCGGCGAACTGATCGGCTGCTTCGGCCTGACCGAAGCACACGGCGGCTCCGACCCGGCCAGCATGAAGACCCGCGCGGTGCGCGACGGCAGTGACTGGCGCATCAACGGCAGCAAGATGTGGATCACCAGCGGCCCGGTGGCCGACCTGGCCATCGTCTGGGCGCAGACCGAGGACGGCATCCAGGGTTTCGTGCTGGAAAAGGGCATGGCCGGTTTCACCACGCAGGAGATCAAGCACAAGATGAGCCTGCGCGCCTCGCTGACCGGTGCGCTGTACTTCGATGACGTGCGCGTGCCCGACAGCCACCGCCTGCCGAACGTGAAGGGCCTGAAGGGCCCGCTGGGCTGCCTGACCCAGGCCCGCTTCGGCATCAGCTGGGGCCCGATCGGTTCGGCCATCGCCTGCCTCGATGAGGCGCTGGGCTATGCCAAGGAACGCGTGCTGTTCGGCCGCCCGCTGGCCGCCACCCAGAGCGCGCAGATCAAGCTGGCCGAGATGGCCCGCCGCATCACCACCGCACAGCTGCTGGCCCTGCAGCTGGGCCGCCTGAAGGAAGCCGGCCAGCTGCAGCCGCAGCAGGTCAGCCTGGCCAAGTGGAACAACTGCCGCATGGCGATCGATATCGCCCGCGAATGCCGCGACCTGCTCGGCGGCGCGGGCATCACCACCGAGCACGTGGCGATCCGGCATGCGCTGAACCTGGAATCGGTGATCACCTATGAAGGCACCGAGACCGTGCACCAGCTGGTGATCGGCAGGGAGCTGACCGGGATCAGCGCGTTCTGAAGGTATCCGGTTTCCGGACGTGATACCGGGGAGCCGAGCGCGGGCTCGGCTCTGCAGGGGCGTACGTGTAGAGCCGAGCCCATGCTCGGCTGCTTCCTTTCACGCGCCGCCGGCAAACCCGTGCTGGCGCCAGGCCTCGTACATCACCACGGCCACGGTGTTGGACAGATTGAGGCTGCGGTTGTCCGGGCGCATTGGCAGGCGCAGGCGGCGGCCTTCGGGCAGGGCATCGAGCAGGTCCTGCGGCAGGCCGCGGCTTTCCGGCCCGAACAGGAAGGCATCGCCTTCTTCGAACCCGACGCTGTCATAGCGCACGCTGGCCCGGGTACTCAGGGCGAACAGCCGCTTGGGCGCGATGCGCGCCAGCGCGGTGTCCAGGTCGGGGTGCACCTGCAGGCGCGAATACTCGTGGTAGTCCAGCCCGGCGCGCTTGAGCTGCTTGTCTTCCAGTGCGAACCCGAGTGGTTCGA
>JAFAFD010000197.1 GCA_023423675.1 Pseudomonadota bacterium
TGCGGAAGAAAACGGCGGCCCTGTGGCAGGCCGCCCGCCTGATGTTTTACTGCCTTTGTGCACGCTTGGGCAGTCTGGACAAGCCAGCGGCCACGTTATTGCTCGTTTCTCTGCAACCGCCGTTCACGTTTCAGTTCGGCCTCGCTGGGCACGCAGGGGCCGTGTACCGCCGATGCCGGCACCAACCACCAACGGCGACGGTTGGCGACACCGGCCAACATCGCACCATTGCGGTCCACGCAGCCCAGCAGCGCGTCCTGCTGAACCAGCAGCCAGCGCCGCTGCGGCGACAGCTGCTGCCATCGCACCCCTGCCTGCAGCTGCTGATGCCAGGGCACGTTGAAGCCGAAGGTCGCCGCCGGGCGCCCCGCCATCAGCAGGTTCTGCTCCTTCCACGCCACCAGGCCCAGCTCGGCATCGGTCCCAAGGCGCGCATCGACCGCGCGCATCAGCCCCCGGGCGGAGCTGGAATCGTTCAACACCGGGTAGCCGACCAGGCTGTACAGCACCCATACCACGGTCAGCATCGCGACCAGCGCCAGGTGGCGCCGCGTCGGGCCGAACAGCAGCAGGCCAGCCACGCCCGCGCCGCCCATCGCCAGCGCCGACCAGGCCATCGCGTCCATCGCGCCCGGGTCCAGCCCGCGCTCCAGCACCAGCCGCGCCTCGAAACCGGGATTGCCGAGCAGGGCAGACGCACCGGCAGCCAGCGTCCCCAGCGACAGCAGCAGGGTGAACCCGCCCAGCACCCACTGCACGTCGCGCCGGCGCAGCAGGCCCGGTATCAGGGGCGCCAGGGCCAGGCAGAACATCGGCAGCGACGGCAGGATGTAGACATCGCGCTTGCCGTGCGGAAGGGAAAAGAACAGCACGATCAGCAGCCACCAGGCCAGCGGCAGCAGGTAGCGCGGATCACGCCGCCGCAGCCGCCGACGCCACGCCGGGATCGCCCACGGCAGGGCAAGGAACGCCGGGATCCACATCGACGGCATCGTGCCCAGGAAGTACCACCACGGCTGGTGGTGGTCCCACGACTGCACGTAGCGCTTGGCGGTCTGCCGGAACAGGATGTCGTCGAGGTAGGCCTGGTATTCGCCCGATTTCGTCGCCAGCGCGGTCATCACCATCGGCACCAGCCACAGCGCGACGGCCAGCACGAAGGCCAGCGGCGCCAGCCAGAAGCGCAGGTCACGCGCATGCAGGCGCACCCGCGGCCAGTGCAGCACCGAGGCGATCGCCGCCGGCAGGATCATCAGCAGCGCGAGCACGCCCACGCCCTTGGTGATGACCCCGATGCCGGCGAAGAACCAGCCAGCCCACCACCAGCGCCACGCTGGCCCCAGCAGCAGGTGGCGCAGCAGCCCGTAGTTGGCCAGGGTGACGAACAGCACCACCAGCGGGTCGATCTGCGCCTTCTTGGCCTGGAAGGTGAACTGCAGCGCGAACAGCAGCGCCCAGCCGGCATACAGGCCGACCCGGCGCGTCCACAGCCGCCGGCCCAGGTCGACCACGCACCAGAGCGTGCCCAGCGCGGCGATCAGCGAGGGCAGCAGGAAGGCCACCCGCCAGTTGCCGATCACGCTGTACAGGGTGGCCTGCCACCACATCAGCATGGGCGGCTTGTCCGAATACAGCTCCAGCCCCCGATGCGGGAACAGCCACTGGCCACTGTCCACCATCTGCCTGGCGACCAGGGCGAAACGCGGCTCGTCCGAGGGCCAGGGGTCGCGCAGTCCGAGCCCCGCACCCAGCACCAGCAAGGCCATCACTACGAACAACCACGTCTCGCGTGACGCGCGGGTTTTCAGCATGGGAACTCGGACAGCGACGGGGTCAGGCTGTTTTTAGCAGACGCGCGTAGAAGAAACCGTCAGCATCGTCTTCACCGGGCAGGCGCTGGCGGGCGATGCCCTCGCAGTCCACGCCGAAAGCGTCATTCAGCGGCGCCGCCTGGGCGTCCGGATGCCACTTCAGGAAGGCCCGCACCTGGTCGACGTTCTCGGCGCGCAGGATCGAACAGGTGGCGTACAGCAGCACGCCACCGGGGCGCAGCATCGCCCAGCAGGCTTCCAGCAGGCGCGCCTGCACCCCCACCAGCGCCTCGATGTCCTCGGCACGGCGGTGGAACATCACGTCGGGCTGGCGGCGGATGACGCCGGTGGCCGAGCACGGGGCATCCAGCAGGATGGCGTCGAACGGGGTGCCGTCCCACCAGGCCGCGGTATCGCTGGCATCGGCCACCTGGGTCTGCACGTGTTCGCCCACGCCGGTGCGGGCATAGGTGTCCTTGGCCCGGGCCAGGCGCCGCGCATCGATGTCCAGCGCCAGCAGGCGCAGGCTCGGGTCGCGTTCCAGCAGGTGCGCCGACTTGCCACCGGGGGCGGCGCAGGCATCGAGCACCCGTGCACCGGCCGGCGGCGACAGGGCATCGGCCGCACACTGCGCCGACAGGTCCTGCACCGACAATGCGCCGTCGGCAAAGCCCGGCAGCTGGTTGACCGGGCTGGGCTCGGCCAGGCGCAGCGCATCGGCGCTGAGCGGGCTGGGCTCGGCAGCGATGCCGGCTTCGGCCAGCGCGGCCAGCGCCTTGTCGCGGCCGCCGAGCTGGCGGTTGGCGCGCAGCCACAGCGGTGCCGGCTGCAGGCTGGCGCTGAAGATTGCCTCGGCCTGCTGCGGCCAGTCGCGCTCGACCGCCTCGGCCAGCCAGGCCGGGAACGCGTCGCGCGCGGGTTGTTCCGGGAAGCCCTCGCGCTGCGCACGGCGCAGGATGGCGTTGACCAGGCCGGCCTGGCGCTCGCGGCCCAGCGCGCGCGCCGCATCGACGGTGGCCGACAGCGCCGCATGGGCGGGCAGCTCCAGCACGTCCAGCTGGGCGAAACCGACCATCAGCAGCGTCCGCAGGTCGGCATCGCGCGCCGACAGCGGCTTCTGCATCCACGCCTGGAGCGCAGCGTCATAGGTGCTGCGACGGCGCAGCACGGCGAAGCACAGGGCTTCCAGCAGCGCGCGGTCGCGGGTGTCGGCCAGCTTGGGCAGGGCCCAGGCCAGTTCGGCCTTCAGCGAACGGCCACGGGTGAACACCTGGGCCAGCACGCGTGCGGCCAGCATGCGGGTGGCGGCGCCCGGCGCGGCCTTGGCAATGGAGAAATCGTTCTGCTTCGACACCGGTTTACGCTCCCACGCGCAGGTCGCGACGTGCATTGAGGTAGTCGGCGGCGGTGATCGCCTTGCCGCCCTCGCGCTGCAGTACGCGCAGGCGCAGGGCGCCCTGCCCGCAGGCAATGTCGATGCCTTCGCGGCCGGCAGCCAGCACGGTGCCCGGGGCCTGGCCGTGGGCCAGGCCCAGCGCCACCGCGCCATGGATGCGCACGCGCTCGCCGGCCAGCTGCGCCTCGGCGATCGGCCACGGGTTGAACGCACGCACGGTGCGCGCCAGCGCCTGCGCATCCTGCGCCCAGTCCAGCTTCGCTTCGGCCTTGTCCAGCTTGTGCGCGTAGGTCACGCCCTGTTCCGGCTGCGGCCGCGCGATCGGCTTGATGCCCGCGCGCAGCAGGCCCAGGCCGTCGGACAGCACCTGCGCGCCCAGCGCGGCCAGCGCGTCATGCAGGTCGCCACCGGTGGCGGTGTCGGCAATGGCCAGCTCCTGGTGCAGCAGCACCGGGCCGGTGTCCAGGCCTGCTTCCATCTGCATCAGGCACACGCCGGTGGTGGCATCGCCGGCCTGGATCGCGCGCTGGATCGGCGCGGCGCCACGCCAGCGCGGCAGCAGCGAGGCGTGCACGTTCCAGCAGCCGTGGGTCGGAATGGTCAGCACCGCCCTGGGCAGTATCAGGCCATAGGCCACCACCACCATCAGGTCCGGCTGCAGGTCGCGCAGCTGCTGCTGGGCGGCCGGGTCCTTCAGGGTTTCCGGCTGGTAGACCGGGATGCCACGGGCAACTGCTTCGAGCTTGACCGGCGACGGTGCCAGGCCACGGCCACGGCCGGCCGGGCGGTCCGGCTGGGTGTAGACGGCCACGGCCTCGTGATGGCGCGCGGCCGCGCGCAGCGACGACACCGCGAATTCCGGCGTACCGGCAAAGACAATCCTCATGGCTACCCCACTTGCAGGATGGATACGTGCAGAAAGAACAACGGCGCCGGCGGCCGGCGCCGTGCAGCCCGCGCGGGACGCGCAGGCAGGGGCCACCACGAAGGGCGGCCCGCGATGGCGGTCAGGCCACGTGCTTGCGCTGCTTGGCCAGCTTCTTGCGGACCATTTCGCGCTTCAGCGGCGACAGGTAGTCGATGAACAGCTTGCCGTCCAGGTGGTCCATCTCGTGCTGCACGCACACCGCCAGCAGGCCGTCGGTGGTGAGCTCCTGCGGCTGCCCCTGGCGGTCCAGGAACTTCACCGTGATGGAATCGGCGCGGGTCACGTCAGCGAAGATGCCGGGCACCGACAGGCAGCCTTCCTGGTACACCTGGCCCCCGTCCTTGGCGACGATCTCCGGGTTGATGAACACCCGCGGCTCGTTCTTCTCTTCGCTCACGTCGATGACCATGAAGCGCTTGTGCACGTCCACCTGGCTGGCGGCCAGGCCGATGCCGGGGGCGTCGTACATGGTCTGGAACATGTCGTCGAGCAGGGTCTGGAAGGCCGGGGTGGTCACCTCGGCGGCGTCGATCAACGCAGCCTTGGTACGCAGGCGCGGATCGGGGAACTCAAGAATGGGGAGCAGGGCCATGGCTGTTTCCGGGTTGGGGCCGGGGATACGCCGGCATACGTCGCAGATTCTATCTGCAACGCTTGCCTTGCGCCCCGGTTTCTGGACTATAGTGCGCGAACCTGTTGGGGAATCAGGGCTTCGCACCTATGTTGCTTCGTTTTCGTACGGTCGTCGCCGCGGCGATGCTGACCGTGGCTGCCTATGCTACCGCCGTTGAAGTGAATGGCGGGCACCCGGACACCTACGTGGTCCGCAAAGGGGACACGCTGTGGGACATTGCAGGCCGTTTCCTGCAGAAGCCCTGGCTGTGGCCGGAGATCTGGCAGGCCAATCCGCAGATCGCCAACCCGCATCTCATCTACCCGGGTGACGTGCTCAGCCTGGCCTATCTGGACCGCGTGACGGCCCAGCCCGGCCCGCGCACGGAAGCCCCGGTGACCGGCGTGCCGCTCTCGGAGGTCGAACCCTTCCTGAAGCAGCTGAGCGTGGTCGACAGCATCGACCAGCTTCCCTACGTGGTCGGCCTGGAAGGGAACCGCCTGCGCGCCACCAGCGGCCAGGCCGCCTATGTCCGCCTGGCCGATGCCCAGGTCGGCCAGCGCTGGGCCGTGGTCCGCCCGACCGTGCGCTACGGCCAGCCCAAGCCGACCGAGGACCTGACCGCCAATGGCGACGTCACCCCAGGCAGCGGCAACCTGTGGAAGGCCTACAACGCGCCCAACCATCGCCGCGGCGTGCTGGGCTATGAGCTGGCCCAGGTCGGCCTCGGCACCATCACCCAGGTGGCCGGCGGCAAGACCGAAGCCTCCACCCTGATGCTCGACGCCAACGGCGACGGCCGTGAAGTGCGTGCCGGTGACCGCCTGGTGCCGGTGGAGGCCCAGCCTTACGACCTGCAGTTCTTCCCGCATGTGCCCGCCGCCAGCCTGGAAGGCCTGGATGTGCGCGTCCTGGCCGTTGCCGACATGTTCAATGCCGGCGGCCCGCGCGACGTCATCGCCATCTCTGCCGGCCGCAGCCAGGGCGTGGACAACGGCACGGTGTTCTCGCTGTGGCGGCAGGGCAGCCACGTTGCCCACCGCATGAAGTACCCGAACTCCTCGCGCATGGACGATTCGCCGTCCACCGGTGCGGGCCGGGTCAGCCTGCCGGACGAATACGCCGCCCACGCGATGGTGTTCCGCACCTTCGACAACGTCAGCTACGCGCTGGTGATGCAGGGCGTGAAGCCGGTGAAGGTGGGTTACAGCGCCCAGCACCCGGACGCGAAGTAGAGTCGACCGTTGGTCGACTGCGCTTCGATCCGTCCGCGGTAGTCGAC
>JAFAFD010000215.1 GCA_023423675.1 Pseudomonadota bacterium
ATCGCCCGCGCCCTGGCCGGCAGCCCGCGCCTGCTGCTGGCCGACGAACCGACCGGCAACCTGGACACGCAGATGGCGCGTGGCGTGATGGAGCTGCTGGAAGAGATCAACGCCGCCGGCACCACCATCGTCATGGTCACCCATGACCCGGAGCTGGCCGCACGCGCGCAGCGCAACGTGCACATCGTCGATGGCCAGGTGACCGACCTGGTGCGTGAGCCGGTGCTGGCCACCCCGCGCCGCATCGTCGCCGTCAACGAGTGAGGGCCCGACCATGTTCGCCTACTACGCCCGACTGGCGGCGCGCAGCTTCCGCCGCAACAAGGTCCTGACCGCGCTGATGGTGGTTGCCATCGCGCTGGGCATCGGCGCCTCGATGACCACCCTGACCGTCTTCCACGTGCTCTCCGGCGATCCGATCCCGGACAAGAGCGATCGCCTGTTCTACGTGCAGCTCGATCCGGGCCCCCGCGGTGGCTACGTGCCCGGCGAGGAACCCAATTCGCAGATGACCCGCTTCGATGGCGAAGCCCTGCTGCGCGAAGCCAAGGCCGAGCGCCAGGCGCTGATGAGCGGCGGCGGCGGCACCATCGAGCCGGACGGCAGCACCCTGCAGCCGTTCTCGATCGATACGCGCTGGACCTCGGCTGATTTCTTCCCGATGTTCGACGTGCCGATGCAGTACGGCCGTGCCTGGACCCGCCAGGACGACGACGGCCGCGCACGCGTGGTGGTCATCTCCAAGGCCCTGAACGACAAGCTGTACCAGGGCGGCAACAGCGTCGGCAAGGACATCCGCATGGATGGCCAGAGCTTCCGCATCGTCGGCGTGATGAAGGAATGGAATCCCGAACCGCAGTTCTTCGACCTCACCACCGGCAGCTTCGGCAAGGACGAAGATCTGCTGCTGCCGATGTCGACCTCGATGGACCTGAAGCTGGGCAGCAACGGCAACATGAACTGCTTCGGCGAAAACCCCGACGGCGACAGCTATTCGGTGAACGCCCCCTGCACCTGGCTGCAGTACTGGGCCGAGATGGACCCGGGCAAGGCCGATGACTACCGCCGCTACCTGCAAAACTACTCCAGCCAGCAGCGTGAGGCCGGCCGCTTCGAGCGCCCGCCGAACGTGCGCCTGCGCAACGTGATGGAGTGGCTGGACTTCAACGGCGCGGTGCCCAGCGATGTGCGCCTGCAGCTGTGGCTGGCGCTGGGCTTCCTGGGCGTGTGCCTGGTCAACACGGTGGGCCTGCTGCTGGCCAAGTTCCTGCGCCGCAGCGGTGAGATCGGCGTGCGGCGCGCGCTCGGTGCCAGCCGTGGCCAGATCTTCCTGCAGTGCCTGGTGGAAGCCGGAGCGGTAGGCGTGGTCGGCGGCGTGCTCGGCATCGGCGTGGCCCTGCTTGGCCTGTTCGCCGTGCGCCAGCAGCCGGTGGACTACGCCAAGCTGGCCCACCTGGACGGCAGCATGCTGCTGCTGGCCATCGGCCTGACCCTGTTTGCCAGCCTTGCTGCCGGTTTCCTGCCCGCCTGGCGCGCGATGCAGGTCACCCCGGCCATCCAGCTCAAGTCGCAGTAAGTACCGGAACGAGGACTCCCATGGACATCCGCCCCATCCTCAGCACCCTGCGCCGGCACAAGACCGCTGCCGCACTGATCGTGCTGGAAGTCGCCCTGACCTGCGCCATCGTCTGCAACGCGCTGTTCCTGGTCAGCCAACGCGTGGAAAAGATCAGCATGCCCAGCGGCATCGCCGAGAACGAACTGGTGATGGTCCGCGTCAGCGGCATCGGCAAGCAGACCAACGGCATGGCCCGCACCCGCGAGGACCTGGCGTCGCTGCGCGCCATCCCCGGCGTCACCAGCGCCACCATCATCAACCAGCTGCCGTTCCGCAGCGGCTCGTCCAGCAGCAGCATCCAGCGCCAGCAGGACCAGGAGCGGCCGACCACCGAGGCATCGATGTACACGATGTCCGAGGATGGCATCCGCACGATGGGCATCAACGTGATCGCCGGGCGTGACTTCCTGCCCGACGAGTACATGGACTACGCCGTCGTTTCCAAGGCCGGTTCCAAGGACAAGGCGGTCCCGGTGATCTTCAGCCAGGCCACCGCCGCGAAGATGGAACCCGACGGCAGCGCGCTGGGCAAGACCTACTACATGGGCAAGCAGCCGCTGCACGTGGTCGGCATCGTCGACACCCTGACCACGCCTACCGGCTGGGACGACAACTGGAACGAGTCGATGCTGATGCCGCTGCGCCGCGGCTTCGACGAAGGCGCCACCTACATGCTGCGCACCGCTCCCGAGCGCCGCGATGAAGTGCTCAAGGCCGCCGTCGCCGCGCTGGAGCGCAACGATGCCAATCGCCTGATGCGTGACAAGAAGACCTACGAGGACCAGCGCAACGACTACTTCAAGAACGACCGCGCCATGGTCGGCCTGCTGGTGACGGTGTCCATCGCCCTGCTGGTGGTGACCGCACTGGGCATCATCGGCCTGGCCAGCTTCTGGGTGCAGCAGCGCAGCAAGCAGATCGGCATCCGCCGTGCGCTGGGTGCGACCCGCGGGCAGATCCTGCGCTACTTCCAGACCGAGAACTTCCTGCTGGCCACGCTAGGCATCGTGCTGGGCATGCTCGCCGCGTACGCGATCAACCTGGCGCTGATGAACATGTACGAGCTGCCGCGCATGCCGCTGCTGTACCTGCCGCTGGGCGCGGTGCTGCTGTGGGTGCTGGGCCAGGTGGCAGTGTTCGGCCCGGCCCGCCGCGCCGCCGCCGTGCCGCCGGCCGTTGCCACCCGGGGGGCGTGAGCGGTCGGCCGTTGCGGCGTCGTGACTTTGGCTATATTGGGAAGGTGACGGTAGCGCCGGGCCATGCCCGGCGGCTTTACTGCACCCT
>JAFAFD010000228.1 GCA_023423675.1 Pseudomonadota bacterium
GTGGGGGCCCCGGCGCCGGCACGCCGCCCGCGGCCCGGCGCCAACTTTTGTGCTGCCTGGATGGCAGCATCCACGCATGGCGTGGCTCTACTGCGGGGAGACCCCTGCCACATCACCAGCTGTAGAGCTTCCAGTAGACCGGCGAGACGCCGTCCTTGTCGTTGTCCATGCGGCCATCGCCGTTCTTGTCGTACATGTAGAACGGTGCGCCGCGCGACGGGGTCACCTTGACCATGCGCAGCTGGCCGGATACGCGGTATTCCTCGATGACATCGCCGTTGTCCATGGTGCGGCTGGACACTTCGGCGCCCTTCACGTCCACCGGGGGAGCGCCTGCACCACCCATGCTGGCGCAGCCAGCAAGCAGCAGCAGGGAAGCCAGCATCAGGGTCTTCATCGGCAGGGCCTTGGCATCGATCGGAGCCTGATTATGCCCCATGGATGCGTCGCCGCCGTGTCGCCGCGGTGCAGGCAGGGGCGCGTAGAATCGTCGCATGAGCAGATTAGTCCTGATCGACGGGTCCAGTTACCTGTACCGCGCGTTCCACGCGCTGCCGCCCCTGTCCAATGCACAGGGCGAGCCCACCGGCGCGCTGTTCGGCGTGGTCAACATGCTGCGCTCGACGCTGAAGGAGCGACCGGCCTACGTCGCCTTCGTCGTCGACGCACCGGGCAAGACCTTCCGCGACGACCTGTACGACCAGTACAAGGCCAACCGCCCGCCGATGCCCGATGACCTGCGCAGCCAGGTCGAGCCGATGTGCCGCATCGTCGAAGCGCTGGGCATCAGCATCCTGCGCATCCCTGGGGTGGAAGCCGACGATGTGATCGGCACGCTGGCCCTGCAGGGCGTGGCGCAGGACCTGAAGGTGACCATTTCCACCGGTGACAAGGACTTTGCCCAGCTGGTGCGCCCGGGCATCGAGCTGGTCAACACCATGACCGGCAGCCGGATGGATTCCGACGCCGCGGTGATGGACAAGTTCGGCGTGCGCGCCGACCAGATCATCGACCTGCTGGCGCTGATGGGCGACACCGTGGACAACGTGCCCGGCGTGGAGAAGTGCGGCCCGAAGACCGCCGCCAAGTGGCTGGCCGAATACCAGCACCTGGACGGCGTCATCGCCGCCGCGCCGACCATGAAGGGCAAGATCGGCGAGAACCTGCGCGCGGCGCTGGAGCGCCTGCCGCTGAACCGCGAGCTGGTGACCATCCGCACCGACGTCGAGCTGGACGCTTCGCCGACCACCCTGGCCCTGCGCGACCAAGACGTGCCGGTGCTGACCGAGCTGTATGCGCGCTACGGCTTCACCCAGGCGCTGAAGGAGCTGGGCGGCCCGCTGCCGGCCCCGGCCGCCGCCAGTGAAGCCACCCCGAGCCTGCGCGGCACCGCCGCCGGCTTCGCCCGGGGCAGCGCCGAAGCGCCGGCCGCCGGTGCGCTGGACCCGGCGCTGTCCGCGCCCGGCGAATACGAAACCGTGCTGACCAGCGAACAGCTGCAGGCGTGGGTCGAGCGTGTGCAGCAGGCCGACCTGATCAGCTTCGATACCGAGACCGATGCGCTGGACGCGATGCGTGCACGCCTGGTCGGCGTCAGCCTGGCGGTGGAACCGGGCAAGGCGGCCTATATCCCGGTCGGCCACGATTACCCCGGCGCGCCGGCGCAGCTGCCGTTGCAGCAGGTGCTGGACGCGCTGCGTCCGGTGCTGCAGGACCCGGCGAAGAAGAAACTGGGCCAGCACGGCAAGTACGACCTGCATGTGCTGCGCCGCCATGGCGTGGACGTGCAGGGTTACCACGACGACACCATGCTCGAGAGCTTCGTGCTCAATTCCACCGCGACCCGCCACGACATGGATTCGCTGGCCCTGCGGTACCTGGGCTACAACACCATCAAGTTCGAGGATGTGGCCGGCAAGGGCGCCAAGCAGATCCCGTTCTCGCAGGTGGGCATCGACGAAGCCAGCCGCTATGCGGCCGAGGACGCCGACATCACCCTGCGCCTGCACCACGCGCTGCAGCCGCAGCTGCTGGCCGAACCGGCGCTGGACAGCGTGTACCGCGATATCGAGATGCCGCTGGTGCCGGTGCTGACCCGCATCGAAGCCAACGGCGTTCGCATCGACACCGATGAACTGCGCCGGCAGAGCCACGACCTGTCCTCGCGCATGCTGGCCGCGCAGCAGAAGGCCACCGAACTGGCCGGGCGCAGCTTCAACCTGGATTCGCCCAAGCAGCTGCAGGCGGTGCTGTTCGACGAGCTGAAGCTGCCGGCGGTGGTGAAGACCCCGAAGGGCCAGCCCAGCACGAATGAAGAGGCGCTGGAGGCGATCGCCGACCAGCACGAGCTGCCGCGGGCGATCCTCGATTACCGCGGCCTGGCCAAGCTGCGCAGCACCTACACCGACAAGCTGCCGGAGATGGTCAACCCGGACACCGGCCGGGTGCACACCAGCTACCACCAGTCCGGTGCGGCCACCGGCCGTTTGTCCTCGTCCGACCCGAACCTGCAGAACATCCCGATCCGCACCGAGGATGGCCGCCGCATCCGCCGTGCCTTCGTGGCGCCGGAAGGCTTCCAGCTTCTGGCGGCCGACTATTCGCAGATCGAGCTGCGGATCATGGCCCACCTGTCCGAGGACCCGGGCCTGGTGCGTGCCTTCGAGCAGGGAGCCGACGTCCACCGTGCCACCGCCGCCGAGGTGTTCGGGCGCACGCTGGAAGAGGTGACGCCCAACGAGCGCCGCGCCGCCAAGGCCATCAACTTCGGCCTGATGTACGGCATGAGCGCCTTCGGCCTGGCCCGCAACCTGGGCATCGACCGTGGCCAGGCGCAGGATTATGTCGCGCTGTATTTCAGCCGTTATCCTGGCGTGCGCGACTTCATGGAGCGGATGCGCCAGCAGGCGCGTGACCAGGGCTACGTGGAAACCCTGTTCGGCCGCCGCCTGTATCTGAATGACATCCACGCGCGCAACCAGGGCCTGCGTGCCGGTGCCGAGCGCGCGGCGATCAATGCGCCGATGCAGGGCACCGCGGCGGACATCATCAAGCGGGCGATGGTCTCGGTGGACCAGTGGCTGCACGACAGCGGCGCCCCGGCGCGGATGATCCTGCAGGTACATGATGAACTGGTGTTCGAAAGCGAGGCCGGTTTCACCGAGGAACTGCGTAAAAACGTGATCGAGCGCATGTCGCAAGCGGCCAAATTGCGGGTTCCGCTGGAGGTCGATACCGGCGTTGGGGTTAACTGGGACGAGGCGCACTGATTCGCATTCAGGCTAATAACGCCATGAATCGTTCATTTGCCCGGTTTTTCTGACTCGAAGATGAATGTTTCCGGCAGGGACTTACAATAAATTGGGCCCCTTCACGAACCGTTAGTGTTCGGGGTGTTTCTATAACTCTCGACAGGCGCAACGCCTGTTGTGGATCTCTCCCATCCCCTGGAGCAGATCTCGGAACGGGGGCTCCTCCCCAAGCGCCCGTTCCCCGGCCCCGTTGACCTCCCCCTGGTCAGCGGGGCTTTTTATTTGTGCCTCGCTGCGCCACGCTGGGGCATCGCTTCGCAGGGGAAACCACAATGCCCGATCTGTTCGCACTGGCGATGCCGTGGTGGGAATTCGTCCTGCGCGCGGTGGTGGTCTATGTCGTCGTGCTGGGCATGGTCCGGCTGGGCGGCAAGCGCGCGCTGGGGCAGATCACCCCGTTCGATGTGCTGCTGATCGTGCTGCTGGGCAACGCGGTGCAGAACGCACTGCTGGGCACCGACACGTCGCTGGGCGGCGGCCTGCTGCTGGCCGCCACGCTGATCCTGCTGAACTACGGCGTCGGCTGGCTGACCACGCGCAGCCGGCGCATGGAACGCATGATCGAAGGCGAGCCGGTGGTGATCGCCCGCGACGGGCGCCTGCTGGCGGCGGTGCTGCGCCGTGAGCTGGTCAGCACCGCGGACTTCGACGCCGCGCTGCGCCAGCAGGGCTGCCTGCGGGTGGAGGATGTCGAACTGGCGCTGCTGGAAACCACCGGCCACATCACGATCATTCCGCGGCAGAAATCCGCGTAACGCCGAAAGCAGCCGAGCGTGGGCTCGGCTCTACACTGCAGAAATCCGTGTAGAGC
>JAFAFD010000462.1 GCA_023423675.1 Pseudomonadota bacterium
AACGGGCATTTTTATGGTTGTTCATCCGGGCTCTTTGGGGTCTGGAGAGGTGTGGTAACCACCATTTTCCAAAGATGTCCCGGATGAACAACCTACAGAGAGATCACAACTAACAGTCGACTCTACCCAGCCGCGCTCATCGGCGCCGGCGCAGCAGCGCCCACGCGCCCCAGCCACTGGCGGCGAGTACGGCCAGATAGCACACCACCATCGTGCGCAGGCCCACCGGGTGCAGTTGCCCGCCGCGCGGGTGGGTACTCATCGCCATCGAGCTGTGGCCACTGCCCAGGTCGACTGCCAGCTGCAGCACCAATGCGGCAGAGAACACCAGCAAGGCCACCCCGAAGCCGATGCGCGGCCATGAGGCCTGTGCGCTGGGGCGGCGCAGCAGCCAGGCCAGTGCCGTGGCTGCGGCAAGCGCCGCCGCGATCCACATCAGCGGCGACGCCGGAGACGCTGCAGCCACCGGCATTGCACCGGTGGCTGCGATCAGTACGACGCCCTTACTTGCGGGTGCCGTCGAGCCAGTTCGGGCCCTTGTTGGTGAGGAAGAAGACATAGACCACCAACGATACCGCGATCGTGGCGGTGACGTAGATGGCGAACCAGTCGACGTGGCCGGTCTTCAGCGCGCCCTGGTACAGCAGCGGGGCGGTACCACCGAACAGCGAATTGGCCAGCGCATAGCCCAGGCCCACGCCCAGTGCACGGATGTGGGTGGGGAACAGTTCGGCCTTCACCACCGCGTTGATGGACGTGTAGCCGGTGAGGATGACAAAGCCCAGCGCCAGGGTCAGGAAGGCGAAGGTGGCATCGTGCTGGTGCGGCAGCTGGGTGATCAGGTACCAGCTGTACAGCACGCCGCCCACGCCGAAGAACACCAGCAGGCTCTTGCGGCCGATGATGTCAGACAGCCAGCCGCCGACCGGCTGCAGCACCATCAGGACGGTGAGCACGGCCAGGTTGATCACGGTGCCGGTCATCGGGTCGTTGCCCGCGAAGGCGCTCTGGATCATCTTCGGGCCGTTCACCGAGTAGGTGTAGAAGGCAATCGTGCCGCCGGCGGTGATCAGGAAGCACAGCAGCAGCGGACGCCACTGGTGCACGATCAGTTCGTACATCGAACCGGACTTCTTCGCCTTGCCCTCGCGCGCGGACTCGATCGACGATTCTTCCATCGTCTCGTCCATGCCCCGGCGCAGCCAGAACACCACGACCGCGGCGATGCCACCGATGCCGAAGGCGATGCGCCAGCCGAACTCGGAAATCTCCGGCTTGCCCCAGAAGTTCAGCATCAGGAACAGGGTGAGCTGCGCCAGCACGTGGCCGCCGACCAGGGTGACGTAATGGAACGAGGACAGGAAGCCACGGCGGCCGGGAATGGCGGCCTCGGACATGTAGGTGGCGCTGGCGCCGTACTCGCCGCCTGTGGCGAAGCCCTGCAGCAGGCGTGCGAACAGCAGGATGATCGCCGCCCAGATGCCGATGCTGGCCGCGGTGGGCGTGATCGCGATGAGGAAGGAGCAGACGGCCATGAGGGTGACCGACACGGTGAGCGCCAGGCGACGGCCGTGGCGATCGGCGAAGCGGCCGAAGAACCAGGCGCCGATCGGACGCATCAGGAACGTGGCGGCGAAGATCGCCCACACGTACAAGGTGGAGTTCTTGTCTTCGGGCGAGAAGAACTGCGACTCGAAGTACACGGCGAACACCGAGTACACGTAGACGTCATACCACTCCACCAGGTTGCCGGCGGAGCCTTTGAGGGTATTGGAGATCGAGCGGCGCAGCGCGGCGCCGTCGGTGCTGGGGACAGCAGGTTGGGACGTGGTGCTCATCTGGGTGAGGATCCTCGATGCGGTGCTTCCATGCGGGAAAGATCGGTGCCAGGGGCGCGCGTGGGGCGCTGCCAGCCAGCCTCCTAGGTACTGCATCCCACGTCAACGCCGGGTGCCGGAGGGGCGGGCAAGGCATGGGGACCGCACAGGGTGACAGCGGCCCGCAGGGGGGACCATAGCTAGATCGTCGTACGCGATGTCGTGTGCTGCGCGTTCAGTAAAGTCCTGCAAGGCCTGCGCGACTGCCGGAAGCGGGGTTGCTCCGTCACCCGAACCTTCTAGAATCCCTTTTCCCCTGCCTGCTGGTGCGTCATGTCGGCTTCCCCTGTTCCTTCTGCGGCTGCCCCCCGGGGTGGCCTTGTCGCGCTGGCCTTGCTGCTGGTCTACGTGGTCTGGGGCTCGACCTACCTGGGCATCGCCAAGGCTCTGCACGGCGGCGCGCTGCCGCTCACCATGGTCTCCGGCAGCCGCTTCATCATCGCCGGCGGCCTGATGTACCTGGCCCTGCGCCTGTTCTGGAAGATGCCGCGGCCGAGCCCGCGGCAGTGGCGTAACCTGGTCATCATGGGCGTGACCATGCTGGTGCTGGGCAATGGCATGGTGGTGCTGGCCGAGCGCGAAGTGTCCTCCGGCCTGGCCGCCACGGCCGTGGCCTCGGTGCCCCTGTGGATGGCGCTGTTCTCCGCGTTTCGCGGCCAGCACGCCAGCCGCGGCGAATGGCTGGGCATCGCGGTCGGTTTCATCGGCGTGGTCTGGCTCAATGCCGGCAGCAGCCTCACGGCGTCGCCCACCGGGCTGGTGCTGCTGTTGATCGCACCGGTCGGCTGGGCATTCGGTTCGGTGTGGGCGCGCGGCCTGGATCTGCCTGGTCCGTTCATGACCGCTGCCGGGCAGATGATCTGCGGCGGCGTGCTGCTGGTGCTGATCGGCCTGGCGGTGGGCGAGCGCCCGACTACGCTGCCCGACACGGGCGGCCTGCTGGCCATGGCCTACCTGTGCGTGTTCGGTTCCATCGTGGCGTTCACCGCCTATGTCTGGCTGCTGCACAACGTGCGCCCGGCGCTGGCCGGCAGCTACGCCTACGTCAATCCGGTCATCGCGGTGCTGCTGGGCGCGGCACTGAATGGCGAGCAGTTCGGCTGGCGCGATTTCCTTGCGATGGCGGTCATCCTGCTGGGCGTGGTGGTGCTGACCATGGCAAGGACCTGGAAGAAGTGAGCATGGACGAGAAGGAACAACGCCGCGGCCTATGGGTTACCGCGTCCACTTTCGTGCTGTGGGGGCTGGTGCCGGTGTACTGGCATCTGCTCAACGAGGTGCCGTCGTTCCAGATCATTGCCCACCGCATCATCTGGTCCACGGTGCTGGTGGTGGCGTGGCTGCTGCTGACCGCGCGCCTGGGCTGGTGGCGGAAGATCGCCGCGCAGCCGCGCGCGCTGCCGATCCTGGCGGTATCCAGCCTGACCATTGCCTTCAACTGGGGCCTGTACATCTGGGCGGTCAACGCCGGGCATGTGATCGAAACCAGCCTGGGCTACTTCATCAATCCGCTGGTGAATGTGTTGCTGGGCGTGCTGGTACTGAAGGAGCGCCTGCGCCGCGTGCAGTGGATCGCGGTGGCGATGGCCGCGGTGGGCGTGGCCTGGCTGACCATCGATGCTGGCACGCCGCCGTGGATCGCGCTGGGCCTGGCGTGTTCGTTCGGCCTGTACGGGCTGCTGCGCAAGCTGGTGTCGGTCGATCCGGTGGCCGGGCTGGGCGTAGAGAGCCTGTACCTGTTCCTGCCCGCGCTTGCGTTTGCGGTATGGGCCGAGAACGGTCATGGCGGCGCGTTCTTCCACGGCTGGGGCTGGCGCAACGATCTGCTGCTGGTGTTCGGTGGCGTGGTCACTGCAGTGCCGCTGATCGGCTTCGCCTACGGGGTGAAGCGCATTCCGCTGTCGCTGGTCGGCATCCTGCAGTACATCGCACCGAGCCTGCAGCTGCTGCTGGGCGTGTTCTTCTTCCACGAGGCGTTTGATACCGGCAAGGCGATTGGCTTTGCGGTGATCTGGGCCGGGCTGGTGTTGTTCGTCGGCGAGAACGTGCGGGCGATGCGGGCGGCCAGGGGGCGGATCACTCCGCAACGCGGAGGGCTCTGACCCCCGGGCTGAGCTGAGAAAGGGGTCAGAGCCCTTCGCGTTGCGAAGGGATCCGACCTCGGTTCCGGCAAAAAAGAACGGCGCCCCGAGGGGCGCCGTTCTGCTTCCATCTCCGGCCAGGAGAGAGTTGGCCGGAACGGGAACGCGGGTGCAGGCTTAGAAGCGCTGCTGGTACTTCATGTACATGAAACGACCGATGTCGAAGCCGCCGTAGTAGACGAAGCTGCTGTTCGGCTGGCTGTACATGACCGGACCCTGGTGGTCGAACACGTTGTTCAGGCCCAGCGACACGGTGCCATTCCACGGCAGGCTGTAACGCACCTGCAGGTCGTGGAAGGTGTTCGAGCCCACCTTGTTGGTCGGCGAGGCATCGGTGTAGGCCGAGCTGAAGTCCGGCAGGTTGCACTCGTCCATGTAGGAGCACTTCTCCTTCATGCTGGAGTAGTAACGTGCGGTCCAGCCGATGCCCAGGTTGCCGTACTGCCAGTCCAGGTTGAAGGTCGAGCGCACGCGGAAGTTGCCGCCCCAGCTGGTCAGCTGTTCCACCGGCGTGGTGACGGCGTTGTCGTTACGCTGCTCCAGGTAGTCGGTGTAGGTGGTGTTCCAGGTGACGGCGAACTTGCCGAACGTGGTTTCCGGCAGGCGGTAGCGCGCGCTGATGTCATAGCCGGCGGTTTCGCGGTAGCCGGCGTTGACCAGCGAGCGGTCCAGCGCGTTGACCTGGCCGTTGCTGCCGCGGGTGAAGCGACCGCAGGCCGCGTCCGAACCCTGCACGTAGCACTGTTCCAGGATGCTGGTGGCCGACTCGCCGACGATGGCGTTGTTGATGCGGATCTTCCACCAGTCCAGGCTGACGTCCAGGCCCTGCACGAAGTCCGGGCTGTAGACCAGGCCGACGGTCCAGGTCTTGGCGGTTTCCGGCTTCAGCTCCGGGTTGGAACCCGAGTTGAAATCGGTGGTGGCCTGCTGGCCCGGCTTGCTGGCCACGCTGCCGTCGCTGTTGAGCTGGCGGAAGTTGGCCGGCACGTTCAGGGCCTTGCAGCGTGCGGCAACCGCGGCGCTGGTGGCGGCGGTGCCGAACGAGGTATCGCACGGGTCGGTGAACGAGTCACGGCTGCTGACGGTGCCGCCGTACAGGTCATCCACGGTCGGCGCACGGAAGCCGGTGCCGTAGGTGGCGCGCACCAGCAGGCTGTCGATCGGCTTCCACTTCACGCCGAACTTGCTGTTGGTGGTCGAACCGAAGTTGTTGTAATCCGAGTAACGACCGGCCACGTCCAGCGACAGCTCACGGGCAAAAGCCATGTCGGCCAGCAGCGGCACCTGCAGTTCCAGGTAGACCTCGCTGAGCGAGTAGTCGCCCTGGGTCGGCTTGCCGCTGGTGCCGGCGATCTGGCCGTTCTGCACCATCAGGTCCGGGGTGTAGCGCGCTTCTTCGGTGCGGTGCTCGAAGCCCATCGCGGTCAGCACGTCGCCGGCCGGCAGGGTGAACAGCGAGCCGGAGATGTTGGCGCTGGCCACCTTGGTGGTGGTCTGGCTCTTGTCCACGAAGCGGGCGAACAGGTAGTCCTGCACGTCCTGGTTGCTCAGCGAGCCCGGGCCGGTGTAGCCCATCGGCGCGGCCGGATTCCACGGCACGCAGCCGGCAATCACCGCATCCGGCGTGCCGCAGTACGCCACGCCATCCTTGATGAAGGACGGGCCGACGGCCTGGTTGACGTTGGGCTGGTACATGCTGCCCGTGCCGATGCGCTCGCCTTCATTGCGGTTGTAGGTGTAGTTGACGTTCCAGTCCCAGTAGCGCGAACCGGTGTCGAAGCTGCCTTCCAGACCCAGGCTGCCGCGCTTGGTCTCCATGTTGTTCTCGGTGCCACGCAGCATTTCTTCGGTGCGGTGCGAGAACAGCACGTCCTGGCCCCACAGGTTGAATGCGCTGTCCTTGGACAGGGCGGCGCGGGTGCCGCTGCGCGCCTGTGCGGCAGTCACCGAGTACGGGTAACCGGCCAGGTGCTTGCTCGATTCGCGCTTGCTGTACAGCGCATCGGCAACCAGACGCAGGTTGTCAGTGATCGAGAAGCCACCGTTGGCGAACACCGAAGTGCGCTCCAGGCCGGTCAGCAGGCTCATGTTGGTCTTGGTGTTGGCACCATCGGCCGGGTTCAGCGTGTGGAAGTTGGCTGCATCGGTCGGGTCGCCGCCCGGGCCGACGGTCACCGGCTTGCCGCCGACGGTGACGCTGCCCCACGGCGTGGTGCCGTTGAGGCCGTCGTTCGGATGACGCGGGCCGTTGACGTAGCGGGTGAACTCACGCGCGCCGCCCATCACTTCGTCTTCCTTGGTGCGCTCGGCACCCACGCTGAACCAGCCGCGGTCGAAGGTCTTGCCGAAGGTGGCGCTGTAGGAGCGCTTCTGGCCGTCACCTTCGCCGTACTGGCCGACGTAGACGCTGGCTTCGCCACCGTCGAAATTCTTGCGGGTGATGATGTTGACCACACCGGCGATGGCGTCCGAGCCGTACAGCGCCGACGCACCGTCGGTCAGTACTTCGACGCGCTCGACGATGGCCGAGGGAATCGAGGCCAGGTCGGAATAGCCACCGGCGCTGACGCCCATGCGGCGGCCGTCGATCAGCACCAGGCTGCGTTCCGGGCCCAGGTTGCGCAGGCTGACATACATGCCACCGAAGTCGCGCGAGGAGGTCAGCGACGAAGCGCGGCTCATGCTCGGCGAACCGGCAGCGGTCACGTCCTGCAGGATGTCGGCGACGTTGACGTAGCCCTTCTTCTCGATCTCGGCGCGGTTGAGCGCGACCACCGGCTGGGCGGTCTCGACACTGGCCTGGCGGATGCGCGAGCCGGTGATTTCGATGCGGTCGAGGTTGGTGGTGTTGTCGCCCGCATCCTGTGCGAAGGCGGGGGTGGTGCAGCTGGCGGCCAGCGCGATGACGATCGCGTTGCGCAGCGGGGTGGTCTTCAGGGACATCCGTGAAATCTCGTGTTTCAGAAAAAAACATGCGCCCGTTCTGTGGGCGCGTGGGGTACTGCAAACCAACGTGGGGGGCGGGATTCTAGAGTGTTTTCATTCGTAACTGTTTGTCCCTGCGTGTTACATCGCGCCGAACATGAATCGCAACCAACAATCCACAGGAGTGCTGTGCGCAGCGTCACGCGCGAGGTGTTTTCGATGCGCAGAGGCATCGATAACGGCGGTAGTCGCGCGATCTGTAATGCACGGAGTGTGCGAACGTTCATCCACGCATGGCGTAGATGACGCCACATCAGTAGATCCACGCCATGCGTGGATGACGTGCCCACAAAAAAAGGGCGAAGCCTTCGCTTCGCCCTCTACATCCATCACTCCACACACCGGCGCGTTGGTCAGGTCTCGCGCAACGCCGTAGTGATCGGCAGGCGCGCGGCGCGCAGTGCCGGGAACAGGCCACCGACCAGGCCGATGCCCAGTGCCCACTTCAGCCCATTCCACAGCAGCTCCGGCGACACATGGAACTTGAACACCACCGCGCTGAAATTGCTGCCGATGGTGGACACGCTGTAACCGTTGAACAGCAGCCAGGCCACCGCACAGCCCAGCAATCCGCCCAGCAAGGCCAGCAGCATGGTTTCCAGCATCACCGCGGTCACCACCGGCAGGCCGCGGAACCCGATCGCGCGCATGGTGGCGATCTCGCGTGCACGCGTCGCGACCGCGGCGTACATGGTGTTGAGCGCACCAAACACCGCGCCCACGGCCATGATTGTGCCGATCACCTTGCCAAGGATGTCGATCAGCTTGGTCAGGCCACCGCCCTGCTTGCTGTAGTACGCGCGCGTGGTTTCGACGTCCAGCTTCAGGCGCGGATCGGCCGCCACGGCCGCCTTGAACTGTTCGAAGCCAGGCTTGCCATCGGTGCGCACGCTGATCGACTGCCACGCACTGCGCTGGTAGGTGGTGGCCAGCGTATCGGCATCGGTCCACATTTCCGAATCGTGCGCATCCCCCGAGGCGAACACACCGACCACGGTCCAGGCCTGGTTGCCCAGGGTCAGCGTCTTGCCGACGTCCAGATCGCGGAACTGTCCCTGCGCGCCCTGGCCGACCACGATCTCGCGCAGGCCGGTGCCGAACTTGCGGCCCTGCACGATCTTCACCTTGTCATGCACCGCCCACGCCTGTGGGCCGACGCCGCGGAACTGCGCATTGACGTCGGTGCCATCGGCCTTGGAGACCAGGTTCACCACCTGCGACAGCTCCGGCGACAGCAGCGGCCGGCCTTCGCCATCGCGGCTGATGCCGGGCAGGGTGGACAGCATCGGCACCTGCTCGCGGGTGATGACCGAATTGGTCTCGGCCTGCGAACCGCCACGCAGCACGATGGCGGTGGTGTCATCGCCGGTGTTGCTGAGCGTGGCCTGGAAGCCCTCGCCCATGGCCAGCATCGCCACCAGCACGCCGACCACGCCGGCAATGCCCACTACGATCACCGAGGAGGCGCCCCAGCGCTGCGGCAGGCTGGCGATGCCGATACGGGTGGCCGCCAGCGCCAGTCGCCCGCTGCGGGTCAGCAGCAGCCACAGCGCCACCAGCACCGCCACGGCCAGCACACCGACCCACGGCAGGCCGATCCACAGCACCAGGCCCACCGCCAGCAGCAGCACGGTCAGTGCATTGCCCAACCACTTCTTGATCCTGTTCATCGGGAATCCTCCTCAGCGGCCGGCCAGCGCATCGACGATCTTCAGGCGCTTGGCGCGCAGCGCAGGCAGCAGCCCGACCACGACGCCGATCACCACGATCAGGCCGATGCCCACCAGCCAGGTGGGGGTGGGTACGTGCGGTGGCAGCATGCCCATGCTCTTCGGTGCGATCGCCGGCAGCACCAGCGCGGCCAGGCCCATGCCGATCAGGCCGCCGAGGCCGATCAGCAGCACCGACTCGACCATCACCAGCGTCAGCACGGTGCTGTCCTTGAAGCCCAGCGTCTTCAGCGTGGCCAGCTCGGGAATGCGCTCGCGCACGGCCTGGGCCATGGTGTTGCCGGTCAGCAGCAGCAGGGTGAAGAACACCGCGCCCATGATCGAGGTGACGATCATGCCGATGTCCGCGAACTGCTTGACGAAGGCCTGCTGGAACGCCGATTCGGTCTGGGTCTTGGTCTCGTGGTCGGAGTTGGCCGAGATCGCATCGATGGCCTGCGCGACCCGCGAGGCACGGTCGGGGTTGTCCAGGGTGATCGTGTACCAGCTCACCTGGTTCTTGATGTAATCGTTGGATTCGTCGAAGTATTTCCAGTTCATCATCAGCTGGCGTTCTTCGTTGCTTGCCTGCGCGCGGTCCTTCGAACGGAAGATGCCTTTCAGTTCCAGCGGCCAGTCATTGCTGCCGCCGCGCGGGAAGATCGTGGCCTGCAGCGGAATGGTGTCGCCGATCTTCCAGCCGAACTGCTTGGCCAGGGTCTCGCCGACGATGGCGCCGGTGCGGGTCTGCTTCCAGTCTTCCAGCTGCGCCGGGTTGATCTGCAGTTCGCGGTAGACGTCGAAGTAGTTGGGCGACACCGAGAAATTCGGGAAGAAGTTCTTCGGGTCCTGGTAGATGCCGCCGAACCACATGCCATAGGCCACGTCGCGCACGCCGTCGACCTGGCGGATCTGCGTTTCCAGGCGGATCGGCAGCGACTGGGTGATCGACAGGCGCGAGGCGGTGACCAGGCGGTTGGCACCTTCCACGCTGCCGCCGGAGTTGAACGCCACGCGTACCGAATCGAGCATACCGAACAGCAGGAACGCCGCGACCACCGAAAGCAGGGTCAGCAGGGTCCGGGTGCGGCTGCGGAACAGCTGGGCCCAGACCAGGGAAAAGTATTTCATCGCCGGGGCCTCCGTCAGTGGGCCAGCGGGGCGTCGGCCAGCTCGCCCTTGTCCAGGTGCACCGTGTGGGTGGCGTACTCGGCGGCCTTCGGGTCATGGGTGACCATGATGATGGTCTTGCCGTGTTCGCGGTTGAGCTGCTGCAGCAGGCCCAGGATCTCCTCGGCCGACTGCCGGTCGAGGTCGCCGGTCGGTTCGTCGCAGATCAGGAAGGTCGGGTCGGAGACGATGGCGCGGGCAATCGCCACGCGCTGCTGCTGGCCGCCGGACAGTTCGTTGGGGCGGTGGCTGCGGCGGTCGGCCAGGCCGACCAGGGTCAGCGCGATCTCGGCATTGCGCCTGCGCTGTGCGGCACTGAGGTGGGTCAGCAGCAGCGGCAGCTCCACGTTCTTCTGCGCAGTCAGCATCGGCATCAGGTTGTAGAACTGGAACACGAAACCGACGTGGTGGCTGCGCCAGGTCGACAGCTGGCCGCCGCTCATCTGGTCGATGCGCTCGCCTTCGATGCTGATCTCGCCGCCACTGGGGTTGTCCAGGCCGCCGATCAGGTTGAGCAGGGTGGTCTTGCCCGAACCGGACGGGCCCATCAGCGCGACGAAGTCGCCGCTGGCGATGTCCAGGTCGATGCCGTGCAGCACCTGCACTTTTTCCGGGCCGCGTTGGTAGGTCTTGGTGATGTTGCGCAGTGAAACCAGGGTCGACATCGGGGTTCTCCACGAAAGGTGGGACACGGGAACGCGCGCCGGCCACGGGCCGGAGGGCATGCATCGAACGGTGCTGCCGGCGGCGCCACGCGGGCGCCAGGCCGTTACTGCGCTTGTTTCAGTCGAACCCTGGCGCCATCGCGCAGGGTGTCCGGTGGGCTGACCACCACGCTTTCACCCGCACTCACGCCCTTCAGCAGCTGGCGGTCCTTGCCCATCGCCTGGCCGGCCTGCACGGCGCGCTGCTGCACGCGGTCGGCATCGCCCAGCACGAACGCCACGCTGGCACCGTCGCGCTCGACCACCGCCGTGGCCGGCACGCGCACGCCCTGCGGCGTGGCTGCGGCCTGCGGCTGCGCCTGTTCCAGGAAACTGACCCGCACGCCCATCTCCGGCACGATGCGCGGGTCCTTCACCTTCAGCGCCACGCGCACCTTCACCGTGGCCTTGCCGCGGTCGGCGGTGGGAATGATGGCGATCACCTCGCCGGGGATCTTCCACTCCGGGTAGGCGTTGAGCGTGGCTTCCACCGGCATCTTCGGCTGCACGCGGCCGATGAAGGCTTCGCCCACTTCCACCTCGATCTCCAGCGACTCCATGTCGACGATGGTGCCGATGCCGGTACGGGTGAAGCCGCCACCGGCCGACAGCGGCGAGACGATCTCGCCCGGCTGCGCGGCCTTGGCGGTGACCACGCCGGAGAACGGCGCGCGCACGATGTTGTTGTCCACGCCGAGGTCGGCGATGGCGAGCTGGTCGCTGGCCACCTTGACGTTGCGCTGCGCGGTATCGAGCTGCGCGCGGATGCTGTCACGCTGGGCCACGGCCTGGTCGTACTGCGAACGCGAGACCAGCTGCTGGCCGACCAGCGCCTGCAGGCGGCTGGCTTCGGCGGCGGCCTGGCGCTGCTGCGCCTGCAGGCCGGCCACCTGTGCACGTGCGGCCTGCACCTGCGAGGCGGAGAGGCTGCGCTGTGCATCGGCATCGATCGGGTCCAGCGTGGCCATGACCTGGCCGGCCTCTACCCGCATGCCTTCCTCGATCATCACTTCGCGCACCTTGCCGGTGATCTTGGCCGACACCGTGGCCATGCGCCGGGCCACCACGTAGCCGCTGGCATCGAGTACCGAGCTGCTGGCATTGCCCTGCTGGATCGCTACTGCCGGTGCGGTGTCCACCTCCACCGTCGGCTCGCGGCCGAACAGGAAGAAGGCACCGCCGGCCAACAGCAGCACGATCACCACCAGCGCGATCCACAGCCAGCGGCGCCCGCCCGGGCCATCCCCGGAGGACGGCGGCGGGCTCTTGCGGTCGATACGGAGTTCCTTCAACAGCTCGGCAGAAGCGTTCATTGCGTTCCATCACAGGCGTTCGGGCGGAGTGGCCGGAAGGGCGACAGCAGCGGTTCCGGTGGCAAAGCGTGTGGCACAGCATGCAGGTGGCACGGGGCGGGATGGCAGTGACAGCTGTCACCCGATGTAGCTGACGGCGGCCACTGCGAAACGTGACCGGGGCGGCACAGGATGGCAACGTCCCCGCTACCGGTACCGCACCCATGGATCCGACCGCAGCTCCCACTACGGCCCCGCTGGCCCGCCTGCACCAGGTGCAGGTGCATTACGCCGGCCATGCCGCCCTGCAGGGCATCGACCTGCAGGTGCGTGCCGGCCAGGTCCTGGCCCTGCTGGGCCGCAACGGTGCTGGCAAGAGTACCGCGATCAGCGTGCTGTTGGGCCTGCGCCGCGCCGATGCCGGGCAGGTCGAACTGCTTGGTGGTGATCCGCAGCAGCGCGCCAGCCGCGTGGGGCTGGGCGTGATGCTGCAGAGCACCAGCCTGCCGCCGATGCTGCAGGTGGATGAACTGGTGGCGCAGGCCAGCGCCTGCTATCCCGATCCGATGCCGCTGGCCGAGGTCCTGCAGCGCGCCGGCCTGCAGGAGCTGGCCCGCCGCCGCTATGGGCAGCTGTCCGGTGGCCAGCAGCGCACGGTGCAGTTCGCCATCGCGCTGTGTGGGCGCCCGCGTGTGCTGTTCCTGGATGAGCCCACCACCGGCCTGGACATCCAGGCGCGGCAGGTGATGTGGCAGGCGATCCGGCAGCTGGTGGCCGAAGGCTGCGGCGTGCTGCTGACCACCCACTACCTGGAAGAAGCCGAAGCGCTGGCGCAGCAGGTGGTGGTGCTGGAACAGGGCCGCGTGCTGGCCGATGCGCCGCTGGCCGAGCTGCGCCTGGCCGACCGGCCGCGGCGCATCCGCTGCCGCAGCAGCGTGGCGGTGGAAGACGTGCAGCACTGGCCGGGCGTGCAGCAGGTGCAGCGCGACGGTGCGCACCTGCAGCTGCTGGCCAGCCCGGCCGAACCGGTGGTGGCGCGCCTGCTGGCCGCCGATGCGCAGCTGCAGGAACTGGAAGTACAGGGCGCGGCACTGGCCGACGCCTTCCTCGACATGACCCGGGAGGCCGCATGAACACCGTGACCCGTACCCTCGCTGCGCCGCGCGCGTCCATGCGTGCCGCCCTGCGCCCCTACATCGCCGAGCTGCAGGCCGAGCTGCGCCGGGCCTGGCGCACGCCGGCCTTCGCGGTGCCGTCGCTGCTGTTCCCGGTGCTGTTCTACCTGTTGTTCGGCGTGCTGCTGGGGCGTGGCCACGCGCCGCTGTATCTGCTGGCTACCTACTGCGTGTTCGGCGCGATGGCGCCGGCCCTGTTCGGCTTCGGCGTGCAGCTGGCACTGGACCGCGAAGGCGGCCTGCTGACCCTGAAGCGCGCGCTGCCGATCCCGGCGGCGGCACCGTTGCTGGCACGGCTGGCGATGGCGGTGATGTTCGCGCTGCTGGTGGCCGGCCTGCTGGTCACCGCGGCCAGCACCCTGGGCGGCGTGCATCTGCAGGTGCAGCAGATCCTGCAGCTGCTGGCCGTGGCCGCGCTGGCGGCCCTGCCGCTGGGCGCCATCGGCCTGCTGATCGGCAGCCATGTCAGTGCCAGTGCGGCACCGGCGATGGTCAACTTGGTGTACCTGCCGCTGGCCCTGCTCTCGGGCCTGTGGCTGCCGCTGTCGGCGCTGCCGAAGCTGTTCTCGACGATGGCGCCGCTGTGGCCGACCTGGCACCTGGCGCAGCTGGCGTTGCCGGTGGTCGGGCTGCCCGCGGCAGGCAGCCTCGCCGGGCATCTGCTGGTGCTGCTGGGTGTGACCGTGGTGGCACTGCTGCTGGCGCGTCGTCGCCTGCGCCGGGTCGGCTGAACTGGCATGATCGGCAGCGAACGTCCCCGCCTGGATCCGCCCGTGTCGTCGAGCTGGCTTGCCTCCCTGCTGCGCCCCGCGCCGGATTCGGCCGTGGCCGACCAGTTGCGGCGCGGCAAATCACCGTGGAGCGGTGCGATCCACCTGCTGTGGTCGGTGTGGATCTTCCTGACACCCGCGCTGGGCAATGGCTTCACCCTGCGCTGGTTGTTCCTCACCCTGGCCAGCTATCCGCTGTTCCTGTTCCTGTATGCACGGGTGATGCTGGCGCCGCGCCACCACGGCCCGCGCTATGCACTGGCGATGGTCGCGCTGTCGCTGGTGCTGCTGCCCTGGTACCCGTCCGGCCTGAGCTACTTCGTGTTCGGCTGCGTGCTGATGCGCATGAGCGGGCGCAGCGGCTGGTGGATGTACCTGCTGCAGCTGACCGGGTTGAACATCGTGTTCTGCTCGGCCGCGCTGTACTTCGGCTACCCGTGGCAGGCGCTGGTGTGGATGCCGGCGGTGTCCTTCATCGTCGGCTTGGTGGTGAACGTGGAGGCGTTGAGCCAGCAGCGCGACGTGGCCCTGCAGCTGTCGCAGGAGGAAGTGCGGCGGCTGGCGACCACCGCCGAGCGCGAGCGCATCGGCCGCGACCTGCATGATCTGCTCGGCCACACGCTGTCGCTGATCACGTTGAAGCTGGAACTGGCGCGCAAGCTGTACGACCGCGATGACGCGCGTGCGCGGCAGGAGATCGGCGAGGCCGAGGCCATTGCCCGCGAGGCACTGGCGCAGGTGCGCAGTGCGGTCACCGGCATCCGTGCCAGCGATCTGGCTGGCGAGCTGGCCTCGGCGCGGCTGCTGCTGGAATGCCAGCAGGTGCACCTGCATTACACGGTGCCGCCACCGATGCCGGTGGAGGTGGAGCGCGGCCTGGCCCTGGTGCTGCGCGAGGCGGCCACCAATATCGTGCGCCATGCGCAGGCGACCCAGGCGCGGGTGGAATTCATGCAGGAAGGACGGCAGCTGGTGATGCAGATACGCGATGATGGACGGGGCGGCCTGCAGGCCGAAGGCAATGGCCTGTGCGGCATGCGCGAGCGCGTGGCCGCGCTGGGCGGCCAGCTGCAGCTGCAGTCGGCCAGGGGCGAGGGCACCGTGTTGAGCGTGCGCGTGCCGCTGGCAGCGGCCACCACGCCGGTCCCGCCGGCCTCGCTGGCACAGGACGGTGCGGCATGATCCGCATCCTGCTGGCCGAGGACCAGGCCATGGTGCGCGGCGCGCTGTCGGCGCTGCTGGGCCTGGAGCCGGACATCGAGGTGCTGGGCAGTGCCGCCGATGGCGAAACCGCCTGGCGCATGCTGCAGCAGCTGCAGCCGGACATCCTGGTGACCGACATCGAGATGCCTGGCCTGACCGGTCTCGAGCTGGCCCAGCGCATCGCCCGCCACGAACTGCCGATCAAGGTCGTCATCGTGACCACCTTCGCCCGCGCCGGTTTCCTGCGCCGCGCGCTGGAAGCGGGGGTGCTGGGGTACCTGTTGAAGGATGCGCCGGCGGAGAACCTGGCCGAAGCGCTGCGCAAGGTGCAGCAGGGCATCCGCGCGATCGACCCGCAGCTGGCGATGGACGCGTGGTCGCAGGCCGATCCACTGACCGATCGCGAGCGCCGCGTGCTGCGCCTGGCAGGCGAGGGCCGCACGGCCAGCGAGATCGCCGAGCAGCTGGGGCTGTCGCACGGCACGGTGCGCAATTACCTGTCCGAGTGCATCGGCAAGCTGGGCGTGGCCAACCGCATCGAGGCGTACCGGCTGGCGCGGCAGAAGGGCTGGTTGTAGAGCCGAGCCCACGCTCGGCTGCCTTTCGACGCTGCGCGCCGCCGCCCGAGCATGAGC